>DASXUA010000350.1:0-5875 GCA_036505095.1 Phycisphaerae bacterium | reverse complement strand
GGCGCCCTCGCCGGTCGGAGGCGGCGGTGCGGTCGGCCCGCCCGACGGCCCCTGATGCGCCGGCGGTCCGCCTTTGCCTCCGGTGCGCATCGTCGGTGGCGGCGCGGCCTGCGGGGCGGGTCCCTCGGGAAGCTGATTCTTCTGCATCTCGATCACGATCTGCCTCTGAAGCGCGATATCGCTCTCGCTGGGCGGACTGCCGCCATGCAGCGGATCGAGCAGGCGCGCCATGGCCTTGACATAAGCCTCGGCGAACTCGTAGCGCTGATCCGTCGTGGGCGCGGGGAAAATCTTCGGCACCAGCGGCTCGTAGCGCGTCAGTTCCAGGCTGCGATGCAAAATGTCCTGGAAATGCCGCTCGGTAGTGGCGACCCGCTCGCGTTCCATTTCGATGGCCTGGCGGTTGACCGGCGGGGCCGCCTTCGAGCCCTTGTAACCCTTGAATTTGGCGGCGACTTTGAGGGCCTCCTGCATGTCGCGCTTCACGTGCGCCATGCTGTTCAGCTTGAGCGCGCCCAGCACGATCGCCAACACCGCCACCACGCCACAAATCAACAAGAATGCTTGTCGTTTCAGGAATTCCACATTCGCACTCCTTTGGGGGTGGCATGCTTTCACGCGAAGCGGGTAAGCATGCTCGCCGCAGCCAGGCATGGCTACCCGGCTGGCGCCGTGAAGCCATGCCACCCGGCTTGTTCTCTAGCGCTTGGGTTTCGGTCCGCCCGGCGGCGGAGCCGGCACCGCCTCTTTGGCCGGTGCTTGCGGCAGGTCGCCCATCACGACCTCTACCACGACGCGATAGACCCAATCCTGGTCCATCGGCTCACCCGTCACCGGGTCGTTGCGCAGCGCGACCGTCGGGCCCGAATCGCCACCGAGGACCGGTGGCCCAGACGGCACCCCCGGGGTTGCTGGTCCGCCGCTGCCACGTACTGCGGGCGCTCCCGTTGGAGCGCCCTTTCCGCCACCCATCGACGGTCCTCCGGGAATTCCGCCGCGGCCTCCGCCCATGGCGCCGCGCCCCATCGCTTGGCCGCGGCCCGACGGATCCTCGTAGGGCGCGGCTGCCGATGGCGACCCCGAGCTGGACTTGCCACCTTGCTCTTTCCTGTCCATCACCACGCGGTTGATGTAGAAGCCCATTCCGGGCTGGCGGCCCTTCGTGCGCAGGTTTTGCATGAACGATTGCTGGATGAATTTGACGCTCTCGCGTGCCTTCGTCGCCGCATACGGCGTGCGGCACCGGAGCAGGACCATGTAGCCTTTCTTCGCGCCCTGCGGCGCTTGCACGACGTCGGGTTGCCCGCTCTCCGAGACGTCCTCGATGGGGACGGTTTCCAGTTCGTCGTAGAAAAGAGTCGTGTAGCTCTGGACCTGAATCTCTTCGCGATTGGCGCGCAAGAACTTCTCTCCGCCAGCCTTGACGAGCTGCATGTATTCTTCCGCGTCCTTGGCGCCGGCCAGTTCGGCCGGTTTGGGCAGACACTCGTGAATGACTTCAAATACCTTCAGCGGCAGCGTGCGATTCTCGAGGAGCCCGAGGATGGTGTTGATCCGCTTTTCTTCATCCTTACCCTTGCCGGCCGCCTCGTTGTAGAACTTCTTCAGCGCCTCGGCCGCATTCAGTACGATCCGGCCGTACTCGCGCGGTGGGCGTGTACCCGCCCCGTTGCGCACAATGTCATCCGCCTGATCGACGCTGTTGAACGGCGGCGGGTTCGGGTTGCCTACGTTGCGCGCCAAAGCCGAGTTGTCGCCGCTTTCGCGGAACCAGATCACGCCGGCCGACAGCAGCAGGCACGCGGCCGCCGCGCCGAAGAACGGCTTCTTCTTGCTCCACACCAGTTGCCGCGCGATCTCCGTTGGAAGCAGACTGGTCCCGATCGGCCCGAGGTCGAGTCCCTGCACACATAGACCGTAGGCCACGCCGAAGCTCGAAAGTTGCTCGGTGAATTGCGGCGCCGAGGCGGCCGCGCCGGGCGCCAGCATCTTGAAGGATTCAGGCCGCACCAGCGTGAGCTGCAGGTTCTGTTGCAGATATTTTTCGAGTCCGGGGAGCTTGAAGGCGCTGCCCAGGCCGATGATCTTCCCCAGCTTGGCGTCGCGATGCGTCGACGTGTAGAAGCCGATCGAGCGCTGCAGCTCCTGCACCAGATCGGCGAAGATCGGCCGCATGGCCTGAAAGATTTGGCGCGCATATTTGCTGGTCGCGGCCGTGCGCTTGAGGTTCTCCGCCTTGGGAAACGACAGCTTGAACGACTTGACCAGCGCGTCGGTGAAGTTGTTGCCGCCCAGCGGGATGGTGCGCGTCCAGAGGTGATGCTTGGTGGCCATCACCAGGTCGGTGTTCTCGGCGCCGATGTCCAGAATGATCGTGGTGTCGTCGCCGAGCATCTCGTCGTAGAAGACGGCGTTGTACAGCGCCAGCGGGGCCGATTGCACCAGCACCGGTTCGATGCCGGCCTGTTCGAAGTGCAATAAATAATCGCGGATCAGGCCGCGCTTCATGGCGAAGATTCCGACCTCCAGCTCCGGCGTCTCCGGCTCCTGGAAAGTCTGGAAGTCCCAGACGACCTCGTCGATCGCAAAGGGGATCTGCTGCTCGGCCTCGTACTTCACCAGGTCGGGCACTTTCTTGGCGTCTACCGGCGGCAATTTGCTGAAGCGCGCCAGCGTGTGCTGGCCCGGCACGCTGATCGCCACCCGGTCGCCGCTGATATCGTTGCGGGAGAGGAACTTCTCGAGGGCGTTGGCGATCAGCGTGTCGCGGTCGGCATCGGGCTGGGTCAGGATTTTGGCGTGCTCGATGTAGTCATGCGCCACCACTTCCAGTTGTCCGTCGGCGCCCGGGCGAAGCTTGAGGGCCTTCAAGGCGCACTTGCCCAGGTCAATGCCCCAAACGCTCTGTCCACCAGCCATGCTGCACTCCTTGCGCCAGCAGGCGCCGCAGCGTCGCCCTTCGTGCGCGGCGCGCGCCGCGAGCGATGCTGCCAACGTCGAGCCCACTCATTCGCGGCTGAAACCGGCCGAAAATCACGGCCGGCGACCACAGCCGCGCGAAGTATCCGCGACATACGGCGCGCTGTAAAGCGACGCCTGCTATTCCCCTGAGGTTTGGATTCGCCCCGGTGCCTTGCGCCTACTGCCGATCGCCGCGTTGCCTGCCGGGGTCACGACCACCGGATGAAGGTAAGTATGATGGAAGGTACTTCACATCGGGGGCAGGCACTCCGCAACGCTCGCGACCATCTCCGGCGCGGATACCGGAACCAATAGGAGTATTCCACAGCGGGCGGCGTTTGTCAACAGAAAAAACCCGAATTTTGCACCCGTGCGTCGCGGTGACTGCCGGGCGACTTGCCGCAATGTGCGAGTGATCGGATCATTCAGGCTGTCGATTCCTGCCTCCCGTGAGCAGCGCCGCGTCGAACGCGGGGCCGCATTCCGGCAACGCGGCTCGGCTTGGCCGCGCAGCTCAGAATTGGCGCCTATCGCCGCGGGGCTAAGCGCTGGCCGTAGTTCGAGGTCGACTCGAAGCGCGTTTGATAAGCCGCCCAATCCGGATGCTCCGGCCGCAACGTCGGCGGCGCCGCTTCGGGCGCGTACGGGTACTCGGTCATCGCATGATGCGGCAGGGGGCCGACGGTCTTGGATTCGGCCGTGTTGAAGTCGCCGTCTTTCACCCAGCCGTCGCTGAAAAGGACGAAGTCGCGCGTCCAGCCGTCGCGTGGCGGGGGAGGTGCGTCAAACCTCAGCACGATCTCGTCGCCGGCGTTCATGATCACATAGCGATCATCCGTTTCAGTCAGCAGCTCGCGCACGTCGCCGTAGCGCGTGTACCAGCCGATCAGATCGCGCCATGGGGGGGTGCGCGTCCCGACCGAATAGTCGGGCAGCTCCGGCGAGCGCTCGTCGGCCACAACCATTTCGGGAAATCCCAGGAAGCGCAAGTCGGCCGTGCGCGGTGCGAGCGCTTGCATAGTCGGCTTTTCGGTGACATCGCCCAAACCGACCGCGATGCGATCCCAATACATCTCCAGATTAGTCCGCAACTGCACGCGATGATCGGCCGTCGGAAACTTGCCGGACAGCTCCAGCACGATTGTCTTGTTCTTGCCCGCCGGGAAGCCGGCATTCGGGATTACCTCCAGCCAGCCGCCGTTTCCATCAGCGATCCAGACCGATAGCCCTTGCGGCTGAGCGTTCGCGCCCTGGGCGATCGCCACGTTCAGGCTCGAATCGGTCGGGTGAATCCAGCCGGACGCCAGCAGTCGCACGACTTGCGGCTCGCTCCAGGAGCCCAGATCGACTTCGACGTAATGCGGCTCGGCCACGCCCTGGTACTTGCCTTTCGCAAAGCCGCCGAGGTAATCGCCGTCGAGGCGCGCGACTACATCCGTGACGTCGACGCCATGCTGATCGCCCGCGCTCACGACCTGACGCACCTCGCGCACTGCATAGAGTTCGAACGGTGGCGGCTCGGGCGCCACGAAGCGCTCATCGACGAAAACCGCGACATCCGCCGGATGATCCACGCAGATCAGCTTCACGTTGTCGAAAAAATTGGTCTCCCACAGGGCGGCCGTGATTTTCAAATCGTAAACACCGTCGCGCGCGATAAGCTGATCAGGGCGAATTCTAACGTAATCCTGGGTCGTGACCGGTGATGCCACCACCTGCGCGTTCACACGCATGCCAAGCGGGCTGCGCCACAGCAGGTCCGTCACGAAGGCGAAGTCGCTGCCGTTCCAGGCAAACAGAAAGGGGCACGAACCCTTCAGCCGCTGCACTTCCGCGATCGGCACATCCAGCTTCGGCACGAAGGCGTGCTGCGGGAAGCCATTGGGCCAGACGATGCGGATCGTATCGACCTGGTCAGCGCCGTTGATCCCCAGATGCGTGAGACTGTCGCGCACGACGCGCTTCTGGTACGCCAAGCCGGCGCGGACTTCCAGCGTCGCGCCGATACCGAAAGCGTTGTTGCGTTGGTCGCCCTCCAGAATGGCGCGAAGCTGAACATTGAACCAGTGATTGCGATTGCCGCCGTCGTTTTCGAGGAGCGCGATATGGCCGTCGTCGAAGGCCAGCAGCAGATCCAGATCGCCATCGCGATCGGCATCGGCCGGCAGCGCCTGCACGACGTGCACATCGCGCGCCGCCGCAAGCGACTCGGGTGTCTGGCCCGGCTGCGGCGCCGGATCGTACAGGTATTCCGGCAGCACACCGCGCTCAGAACCCCCCACGCCAGTGGGGGGTGACGTGCGCTCTGGCGAGGACGCTGAGGCCCGGTCGAACTTGACGCCCTTCTCGCCTGGCTGGCTCGCATTGCGCCATTCGCCGAGCGTGCCCTGGCGCACGACCAACAGATCGAGGGCTCCATCATTGTCGAAGTCCCAAGTTTGCACCGACGATGGTCCGCTGGTCAGCTTCCCCGCGACCTGAGCAACCGGATGTGCCGCGTACTGCCCATCGTCGCCGCGCACGGCCACGAGCAGTGCTCCATCCGGCTTCAGCAGCGCGATGTCTAGTAGTCCGTCGCTATTGAGATCCGCAATCGCGACGGCGCTCGCAGCCTGAAGCTCTGCCGGGCAGTCGATGAGCGCATACTTGCCGGCGCGACGATTATCGAACCAGCGCAGCCGCTCGGCCTCGTCGACCGCCAGCACATCCAGGTCGCCGTCGTCATCCATGTCGCCGACGTCGCCGGCAACGAGGCTCGGCGCGCCTTCGCTGGCCAAGCCCATCTCCTGCGCCGTTTCAGCGAACGTGCCATCGCCGTTGCACCGCAGCAGCGCGGGGCGAGTTCCCGCACGTCCGACGAGGAAGTCCAGATCGCCATCCTGATCCGCGTCGAACGGCAGAATCCAGCGCACCG
>DASXUA010000349.1:0-2298 GCA_036505095.1 Phycisphaerae bacterium | reverse complement strand
GGGTTCAGCACGTGAAACAGCTCGACTGCCTCGTCGCC
The DNA here is from genome assembly GCA_036505095.1 of Phycisphaerae bacterium. GTDB lineage: Bacteria > Planctomycetota > Phycisphaerae > UBA1845 > UBA1845 > DASXUA01. The sequence goes on along the minus strand of DASXUA010000349.1, from coordinate 2,260 downwards.
GCTTCCTAACCGGACTAGGGCCATCACCATCCACACGGCCGCGTGCGTATACTGGCCGCCATTCCTCCGAACGCCGGGCGGGTATCCCTTGATGTAGCCATGGTCCTGCGCCGACTGATCGAGGGGTGGGTGGAGAAGTCACGCGTGCACGCGGCCGATGGCGTATAGTGGATCCTGTCATCCAGAACTGAGCCCGCCAGCGTTCGCGTAGTGCCCCTCCCTGATCGATGAAGGGGTGCGCGCCGACCGGCCCAACTTTGGCCCGTGTCAAGCGCGCATGACGCGCCTGACACTCGAAATTCAGGATCTGTCGCGACGGTCGCCACTGACGTCGATCGACGTGCCGGATCTCAACTCGTCAGCAACGGAAGAGCGAGGCACTCACGTCGAGATCAATAAACCGGCCGTACCGTCATCGGGGTCTGGTTCGCGGTCCTGGTGGCGGTGGCGGGCGCCGGAGCGCTATCGGGCGTGTCCATCACGATCGGCATCAGCGCGTTCTGGTTAGTCGCGTGCGTCGTGCCCCCAGCGGTCATGCTGATGGTGTGGCGCGGCGCGCCGCCGCCGACCGTGGCAGAAATCCTTCACGCGGTCGACCGGCGCGATTGAGCGCTCCGAAAGCGAGACGCACACGAATCGGGGGTACAGATGTCTGAACGAAACGGCGATCGCGCCAGATTTCAGAAGGACCTGAAACGCAAGCTGCGTCGTCGCCAGCGCATCCAAGAATTGATCAAGGCGCTCCGTAGAGAGTCACTGACGCCCGTCGGCCCAGTCCACGCCCCAGGAGACCGGTCATGACGGGTCGGCGGATCGCGCTCGGCGCCTGTGGCGGTGTGCGGTCAGCGCATCTGCTGGATGCGCGCGAAGCACCCCAACGGGAAGTCGCGCGGCAGAAGAAAGACGCGGCGAAGAAAGCGACCGTCAAACCCTCTGCGTGAATAGGCATGTTGCCGGTGACCACGCAGGTGTGGATCGTTGGTGCCGACGGCCTGCCTGTTTTGTGGTCGTAGTCACAGATCCAAGCACCACGGGACGGGGCAGATGTTTGCGACTGCCGATGCGGTCTCTGAATTTCTGCTCGTCCCCGTATTTACGGGGGTCCTCGTTAATCGACGAGCCCTGGAGCTATTCCGAACATGCCGATTGGGTCCGGTGTCACGACGAACACATCGATCGTGCCCTGCGCGGCGGTGACCGATCGTCAGGCTGTACGTCATTTGCAGCGGCTGATGACATGGCTCGAAGCGTTCAAAGAATGCTTCGGGCGCCGCGCAGATGCTCGCGCTGCGTCGAGATGTGCAAGGCGTGCTCAGCGACAGCGTGCGCAAGTCGATGGAAGCGATGTTGGCGCGTGTCACCGATCCCGAATCGTCCAAGGCGTTTCAGCACTTCATCACCGACCCGCTGTGGATTGCGGATCGCGTCTGGCGGCGGCAGTGGGCGCTGCTGCCGGAGCGCGAAGGCATCCTGATCTTCGACGGGACCAGCTTTCCGACACAAGGCACCCATTCGGTCGGCGTCGCTCGCCAGTACTGCGGCACGCTCGGGAAGATTGCCAATTGTCAGGTCGCGGTGACCGCCGCACTGTGGATGTTGGGGCCCCAGAGTGAACTCCACGTTGAAACGGGTGCTGTTCTGGATGGTGCTTGTCGTGGTCGGGGTGTTGGTGTGGAAGTTCTCCACCACGTTCCAGACGCACGAGCGGCCCGTGGCCTTCAGCGACTTCATGGCGGACGTCGACGCCGGCAAGGTGGAGCAGGTCACGATCGCCGGCCACGAGATTGCCGGGATCTACCGAGCCGACAAAGAAAGCTTCTGGACCTACGCGCCGAGCCAGTACGACGGGCTGGCCCACAAGCTTATCGACCGCGGCATTTCCGTCACCGCGACGGAGCCGACGCAGAGCTCCTTGACCTCGTTGCTGTATTCGTGGGCGCCGATCCTGCTGCTCATCGGCGTTTTGATCTTCTTCGTTCGGCAGATGCCGCGCGGCGGCAACACGCTGCGCTCGTTCGGTAAGAGCAAGGCCACGCTGTCGTCCAGCTCGCAAAAGAAGGTGACCTTTAAGGACGTCGCGGGCCTCGACGAAGCCAGCGAGGAGCTGCAGGAGATCATCGCGTTCCTCAAAGAGCCGGAAAAGTTCCAGAAACTGGGCGGACGCATTCCGAAGGGCGTGCTCCTGATGGGCCCTCCGGGGACCGGGAAAACGCTGCTGGCGCGCGCGGTCGCCGCCGAAGCGCACGTGCCATTTTTCTCG
>DASXUA010000348.1:0-14051 GCA_036505095.1 Phycisphaerae bacterium | reverse complement strand
GGCTTTGAACATGGTGGCGGCCACGCCGGTGTGGGTGCGCATGCCGACGCCGACGGCACTCACCTTCGCCAAGCCTTCGTCAACCTCGACGCCCTTGAAGCCGCTCTCTTGGGCGATGCGCTCGCAGATCGCGCGGGCTTCGGCCAGGTCGCCGGCCGTCGTGGAGAAGCCGATGTTGGCCACACGGCCGTGCTCGTAGATGTTCTGCATGATGTCGTCTACCAGCACGTTGTGCTGCGCGACCTCGGCAAAGATCCCCGCGGCCACGCCCGGATGATTCGGCACGCCGATCAGCACGACCGTGGCGATATCGTCCTTGAGCGTTACGCCCCGGACGGTGATGGCCTCCATCCCCTCGGATTCCTGGGTAATCATCGTTCCCTCGACATCGGTCAGCGAGCTGCGCACGTGGAGCGGCACGCCGTATTTCTTGCCGAACTCGATGGCCCGCGAGTGCATCACGCCCGCGCCGGCCGCGGCCATCTCGAGCATCTCGTCGTAACTGATGCGCGGAATCTTCCGCGCCTGTGGCACGATGCGCGGGTCAGACGTATAGACCCCGTCCACGTCGGTGTAAATCTCGCAAACGTCGGCGTTCAGCACCGCCGCCAGCGCCGCGGCCGTGGTGTCCGACGCGCCGCGGCCCAGCGTGGTCAGCTCGCCGGCCTGGTCGATGCCCTGGAAACCGGCGACGATCACGATCTTGCCGGACGCCAGTTCCTGATCGAGCCGCTGACGGCTGATGGATTGAATGCGGGCCTTGGTATGGGCGCTGTCGGTGAACAGGCCGAGCTGCGCGCCGGTCAGGCTGATGGCCTCGTGCCCGGCCGCGTGGATCGCCATCGCCATCAGGGCGATCGAGACCTGCTCGCCTGTGGTGAGCAGCATGTCCAGTTCGCGTTTCGGTGGATTCGGCGACACTTCGGCCGACAGCGCGAGCAACTCGTCGGTCGTGTGGCCCATGGCCGATACGACGATCACGACCTGCGCGCCGTCCAGCTTGGCCTTGATCGCCCGCCGCGCCGCGCGATGAATCCGCTCCGCGTCGGCCACGCTGGTGCCGCCAAACTTCTGCACGATCAGGCGCATTGTGTTCGGATCTTAGCGATTTCCCGCGGTCCAGCAACGGATTCTTTGTCGGCGGGTGCCACGCCACGTACAATCCAATGGCGTTGTTGGGACGCAGAATTGGCCGATATCGAACGGAGTGCCCCAAAGCGACCGAACGTCACTGCCAAGGTTGTCGCACGATCCAAGGTGATTGCCCGCGGGGCTGCGATTCGCGACGTGAATCGGCTGGTCGCGGATTAAGGCGGCAGCGTCCGCCACTGGGCGAAGAAGAAGAGTTGGGACGAGGACCAGGGCGAATGGCACCGGTACGAAAACCTGCGGGACAACATCGGCCGTGTTGAATTCAAGCGGAAAGAATGAGCCATGAAGGTACGCCTGAAGAGACATCCTCCACGACTGACGGAGGCGGAGCCCAAGCTTTCGCCCGAGAAGGAATATCACGTCATCGGGATCGAAGCCGACGACTTCCGCATTGTCGACGACGAAGGCGACCCTGTGTTGTTCGACGCGCGCCTGTTCGAAATTGTCGATCCGACCGAGTCAGACGAATGGATGACCGAGTTCGGAGAGGCCGGCGAGCGCTACGCGCGCCCAGCGGAATTGCAACGCTATATTTTTGAGGACTTCCATGACGGGATTCCTGAAGCGGTAACCGCAGTGCGGAAGTACCTGCGAAAGATTGGGATCCGAACGCGAAGGGCGCCTGTGGCGAGAAGACGCGGCTGAGCGCGGCCGAAGCTGGCAATCAACGGCGAAAGTGGGTATCTCGACTGAGATGACGTGCCCCAGGCGTGTCCGGCTTAATGTCGGCTTCCGTGTACTCGGGTTCATCCGCCCCGTAGTGCCCCCCGAGCAGTAGCGCGCCGAAATCTGTCCAGAGTTGATGCTCCCGACGGAATCGCAGAAACTCGGCAAAATCGAGGAGCGTTTTGACCTGCGTCTCGGGCAGCTCGTCCAATGCTTGCATGAGAACCTCTTTGGAACTCATCCCACGTTCCTCCGCTACGATGCTAGTCAATCTTCTTCCACCACGCCACACCCGTGCTGGCGGTATACGGGTCGGCATAGGGGATTATGGTTCCGCCGAAGAGTTCCAACGGCTTATCGGCCGCCACGGTATGGCCCACGACCAGCCCCAGCACGCCTCCGAACAGCACGTCCGAAAGATAGTGCTCGTGATCTTCGAGCCGCGCTATGCCGACCAACGCGCCCAGACCATACAAGGGCACGCCGACCAGCGGGCCGTATTCCTCGTGCATGACGGAGGCCAGCGCGAACGTGCTGGCCACGTGCCCGCTGGGGAACGAGCCCCATTCGCCATTCGGCGCGTCATCCCAGGTGGCCGTCTGGCCGATCAGCACCGAGAGATCCGTAATGATGAACGCGCTGAAGAGCTTGCGGCCCACGTTGTAGGTCTTTTCGTTCTGGCACTGCTGGCCCACCAGGTACCAGAGTCCGGCGAGCCCGAAGTGCGTACCGGGATTGCCCAACACGTTGAAAGTATCGCGCCAGTCTTTCTCGAACGTGCGATGGGTTTCGTAACTGTGTTCAACGGTGTCGTCCGGGCCAGACTCTTGAACCGCGAGGGCACCGCCATACGAGAGACCCAGGATTAGAAGATTCGTGGGCGAGCCATAAACCTTCCTGGTGTCATGCCAGATGTCCTCCGGGAAATCCTGCACGTCGCGTTTCAGTGTTTCCCAGAAGCTTGACAACGGAGCGCGACGCGCGCTATGCACATCGGACGGCTGCGTCTCGGCCGCGACGTCGTCCAGGTTGTAGGCCCGCGCAGCATCCGTCACAGCCGCCTGGTCGGAAGTTCCGTGCAAGCGCAGCGACCCGTCGCTCGGTACACGAACCGTCGATCCGGCCAACACCGCCGGCCGGGACAGACGCTGCGCCTCGATCCGCGGCAGGTCGGCGCGCACGCTGTCCAGCGGCGATATCCGCGACGGCAGCGCACATCCAGGAGCCAGCACCAGAATTATCGGTAGGCAGCGTCGCACCATGGGCGCACCTCCCTCAAGGGAAAAGTTCGGCCGCGACCGCTCCGGCCGGAGAGGGTAGTATATCGGCGGCGCCGGCGATTGCGCACGAGCAAGTCCACCCCGCCACACGGGCGGATCCGCTGCGGCGGAACCACAGGGCTCGCTTGCCCTACCCACACTGGACGGCTGGGGCGGGCTCAACTATAGTGCATCCGTTGGCGCTCTTTCAGCGGCCGGGATGGGCGTGGTCTCGACCGTGGGGCAAGGATGCCACTTGCGAGTGCCGTTTGGTCACGCAAGAGAAAGGACTCTGTAATGGACGTAAATTCACTGGTTTCGACCTTGCTTTCGACGCTGCTTCCGCTGCTGCTTAACCTGCTGCTGGGGTTCCTGTAGGCATGCCGCGTTCTTTTTCGCGAGCATTCCAAAGCGCCGGCCTCTCGTAGCCCTTTCTGGCCGGTCGCGTTGAACGGCTGACGCATCTATTCACGGCTCAAGCTCCGTGCACCGGTGGACTGCGCGCCGGCTGGCCGCTGAGGAACGCTCGTGTTAGGCTGCGGGACGCATTGCGAGCCTACGCGGGAGCGCGAGTTGTCGAAGACGGACGCGATCTATGAGGCGATGGGACGCATCCCGAGCGGGATCGCGATCCTGACGAGCCGTGCGGGCGACCGCTCGACGGGGATGCTGGCTTCCTGGTTCCAGCAAGCCGCTTTTGCTCCGCCGCTGATCACCGTCGCCATCCACAAGGGACGCTACATCGAAGAACTGATCGGGCTCAGCGGGAAGTTCGTTTTGAATCTGCTTCCCGAACGTCCCGGGTCCTTGATGCGGCATTTCGCGCGCGGTTTCGGACCCGACGAGGATGCGTTCGCCGGACTGCAAGTTGCGAACTCGAACGCGGGACCTGTCTTGCGCGGTGCCGCGGCGCACCTACTGTGCAAGGTGCAGGCGCGCCACGATGCTGGCGATCATTACCTGTATCTGGCTGAAGCCAAGGGCGGCGCCGTAACCACGCAAGAGACCAGCTACATCCACCGGCGCCGCAGTGGCGCAACCTACTGACGCGCGCTGGCCAAAGCTGGTGAAAAGGGTTTGGTTTTCCGTAAAAAAGGCGTGCGGCACCCCGAAAGTATTGGCGCGGTCAAAGGGTGCCGCAGCGAGTGGAAGCTTAGTTGTGGCGAGCTGGCGTTTGCCGCGACGCTTCAGCTACATCTCATCATCGTAGCAATCCGAAGCTCGCTTAAGAGTATACCTGCGCGAAAAAGCGAAGTCCAATCGGCTCGTCAGTTTTCGTTCGCGTGCCGCTCTTCGCTTCGCGGCGAGCGTCATTCGCGCTCGTTGCCGCGATTTCGGCCGCGGGTTCTCAGCCGGCCGCGACCCGTCCCGCACCGCTGCGCTAAACTGGTCGATACGTCAAGAGCTTCGCGGTTTGCTCTGCCTTCCGGCCGCCTAACACGTTGCGTTCCAGCGACCGAGCACATTCAACCGTGCTCTCGTAATCTTTTATATATCAGGCGGTTGCAGGAGTCAACGCCATTTTCTCAAAATTTCCCAAACTATCAGGCATATGCGGTTTATTACGCATTCGGCGATGAACGTAGCTTGTAACTTACTGTGAATGCGTGACTTATGGAAGTCTTCCCCGTCGTTACCCGCGAAAGCCGAATAAATTGAGCGGCATGACCTCTCTGAACTGCCCCATTGGCCCTCATTCGGCGGTTGCAGCGGGCGTCCAACACATGGGCGTTTCCACAGTGCATCAGGACATCGCGGGTTGGGAGTTCCATGCATGCCACTCCTGTTGCAAACGTCAGGCGCGTAGCGATGCGCAACAGTGATGCGTAGAGTGTCGCAGGTCGTGCCGATCCTTGTCCGAAATCTGGTATTGGGTCTCGACGAGCCCGAGGAATCCCTTCGCCAGCGGGCCGCGCGGCGGTTGAAGGTGCCGCCCGAAGCCATCCGCCTGTATGCCCCGGTGCACCGCGCACTGGACGCGCGCCGCACTGAAGCCATCCACTTCGTCTATCACGTAGAACTGGCTCTGCACGAATCGCACAGCGCGGAGCGGGCGCGCGTGCAACGGCTGCATTCCCCACACGTTGAATTCCTAGCGCCGCGGAGCGCCGCACCGGTTCGGCTGGGCCGCAGGCCGCTGCCGGAACGGCCAGTAGTGATCGGCTTTGGTCCGGCCGGTATGTTCGCCGCCCTGCGCCTGGCCGAACAGGGCTACTGCCCGCGGGTGCTGGAGCGTGGCCGCGATGTGCGGCGGCGCCATTACGATATCCTGCAACGCTACTATCGCGAGCGCGAGTTCGATCCCACCAGTAACCTGCTCTTCGGTGAAGGCGGTGCCGGATCGTACAGCGACGGTAAGCTCTATACGCGGGTCAACGATCCGCTGGTGCGGACCGTCCTGGAACTGTTCTATCGCGACGGGGCCGATCCTCATATCCTGATCGACGCCAAGCCGCATGTCGGCAGTGACAAGCTGCCGACCATCTGCCGGCATATCCGCGAGCGGATCGAGCGACACGGCGGGCAGGTGCGTTTCGAGGCCTGCGTTGACGATTTCGAGTTCAACAACGGCCACGTCGCGGCGCTGCGCGTGAATGGCGAGCGCGTCGCGGTCGGGCCGGTTATCCTGGCGATCGGCCACTCGGCGCGCGACACGATCCGAAGGTTGGCGGCGCGCGGCGTGCAGATTGATGGAAAGCCGTTCCAGATCGGCGTCCGCATCGAACACCCCCAGGAGCTGGTGGACCGCTGGCAATACGGTTCGTGCGCGAACTGTCCGGGACTGCCGCCGTCGGATTATCACCTGGTGGCCAAAGGCGCCGCTGGTTCCGGCGATTTGTACAGCTTCTGCATGTGCCCCGGCGGCGAAATCCTGCCCACCAACGAATCGGCCGGCGAGATTGCGACGAACGGCGCCAGTCGCTCGCGCCGCAACGGCCCGTTCGCCAACGCCGGGCTGGTGATCACGGTTACGCCCGAGCAGGTTGGAGGCGACGCCCTGGCGGGACTTGCCTATCAGGAGCGCTGGGAGCGCCTGGCTTTCGAGAAGACCGGCGGGAGCTATCGTGTGCCGGTGCAGCGGGCCACCGATTTTCTGGCAGGGCGCGATTCGGATGGCACGCTCGAAACGAGCTTCCCGCTGGGTGGCCAGTGGTGCGCGATTCGCGCAGTGATTCCGCCCGATGTCTCCGCCGCGTTGCAGCGCGGCCTGCCGCTGCTCGACGCACGCCTGCCCGGGTTCGCGGGGCCGGACGCCATGATTACCGCACCCGAGACGCGGGCCAGCACACCGGTCCGCATCACGCGCGATCCGGTGACGCGGGCCGCGCTGGGGATCGAGAACCTGTACCCCGCCGGGGAAGGCGCCGGATATGCGGGCGGAATCATCAGCGCTGCCATTGACGGCCTCAAGACGGCCGACCGGATTATCGGCACGTATGCCGCGCCCAGATAGCACCAACTGGCGCGAGATGGGCCAGTGGTGCCCGCACGATTCACATGGTTGGTCGCGGCGCGTACAATGCGCGTATCGAACCGGGGCACGTGCGGCGCACGCGCACGCTGTCGGCGTGAAGTGTTCAGGAGGCCAGGGATGCAGAGTTTATCGGGGGTGGCACAGCGGATCGCTGCATGTGCGGTGGTTGTGGGGTTGGCGGGGTGTCGCGGGACGGGCGCGGGCGCGCCAGCGGTGAATACGAATGGTTCCCTCCCCGACACCACCGGGCAGACGGCGATCGAGCGCGGACGGACGCTGTTTCAGGGCTTGCGGTGTATCAACTGTCATGGGGCGGACGGGCGCGGCAGTCCGCTGTTTCCCGGGGCGCCCGTCGTGGTGGGACGCCGTGCGGCGGACATTCATCGGCAGATTGTCGAGCCGTGCGATCCGGCGGCCGACATTACGAGTTGCCATCCGCTGAAGATTCCCGATCTGACCGACATGCAGCTTGATGACATCGCTGCGTATCTGGCGAGCTTGGCGGATTCGGCCGGGCAGCCGGACCCGGGGCCGCCCTGCGATGACACGCCGGGCAACATCTGCACGATCGCGGGCAACGGCGTGGCGGGCAACCGCGCCGGACAGGGGGTGATGGCGCGCGAGCAATATCTGTTCTGGCCGCAAAACGTCAATCTCGATCCGCAGGGCCGCGTGGTCATTACGGACTGGAACAACTACATGACACGGCGCATCGAGCCGACGAGCTGCCGCGCCGTGACCGATGCGAACGGCAATCCGGCCGGGACCGATTGTCCGATCGACAACATCATTGGTACGGGCCTGTTGGGTGACAGTTGTTCGAGCGTGGATGATCCCAACCCGGTCATGGCCACGCAGGCGCGGCTGAACCACACGGTCGGTCTGCTGTACGATCCGCTGGGCAACATCATTTTGTGGACGTGGCACAACTGGAAGGTCAAGTACGTCGAGGTGCTTCCTGACGGCAGCACCGGACGGATTTTCTGTCTTTTCGGAAATTGCCGGGGGTTCTCGGGCGACGGCGAGCCGGTGGGCTTTAACTTCGATGGCATGGAAGGCCCAGCGCGCTTCAACCTGCCGAGTTCCTGCGTGTACGACAACGCGGGCAACTTTTACATTTCCGATCAGGGCAACTTGCGCATCCGCCGCGTGCGCGCCGACGCGGATGACGATTGGTCGGCGACCGAGTCGTTCGTCCGCTCGCATCAGAACAACATCGTCGAGACCTTCGCGGGCGGCCTGCTGAACGAGGTCGGCGAGACGCGCCGGACGCTGCCCGATTATTCCGACAGCGGCGATAGCGGTCCGGCTGCGCAGTGCACGATCAACGTGCAATCCGGCTTCGATGCGGTGCCCCAGGGGCGCTTGGCGATCGACCGCGAGCGCAACCTGCTGTACCTCGCTGACTCGGAGAATAGCCGCATCCGCGTGATCGACCTGAATCAGAATCCGCCGATCATCAACACCTTCGCCGGGGGCGGGAACGACGTGGTGGCCGATGGCGTGCCGGCGACGGCGGCGAAGCTCTTCAGGCCAGCCGATGTCGATGTCAAGCCGGATGGCAGCGGCGATATTCTGATTACGGACACGTTCAATCATTGCGTACGCCTAGTCGATTTCGCGACAGGCACGATTCGAACCGTGGCGGGTACATGTGGAGCGGAGACTCGTGGATATGCGGGTGACGGTGGTCAAGCGACGCAGGCCCTGCTGAACGAGCCGGGTGGGTCGTACATCGCGGCCGACGGGACCATTTACATCGCCGATACGCTCAATCACCGGGTGCGGCGCGTTAACTCGCCAGGAATGGGACGCTGAGATGACCACGTCTAGCCGCAGGCCTGTAGGGCCGCGCTGAGCGCTCTGGAGGTTCGCACGTTCGTCGAGCCGGCGCAGCGCACCCCTTCGGGATGGCGGCTAAACGTGAACTGAGGCCACCGAGCCGGTGGGAGTGGGTTTCGTGAGGGATTGGACATGAGATGGAACCGGTCTTCCGGATGGATGTGGCTGTCGATCATCGCCTGGATCAGCGCCGGCTGCACTGGCACGGGGGGTTCGGGCGCGCCGCGCGCGAATCGCAATGCCAATGCCGCAGCGGATGACACGACGCTGCGCGTGATTGCGGGCTTGCAATATTATGCGCAGCGCGGCTGTGCGGCCTGCCATTGCAATTCGGGCGAAGGCGGTTGCAACCTGAATGCGCCGCCGATCGCAGGAATGCCGGCCGCCAGAGTGGATGCGCGGCTGCGCGGCACCCAGGCCCAGGCTCCGCACCCGATGAAGCTGCCGGGCGCGACCGATACGGATATACAGAATCTGGCACTGTTCCTCGGCACGCTGAGCGGCGGCACGCCCATCCAGGGCAACAGCCTGATTACGCGCGGCTACAACCTTTATGTCTCCGGGACCTGCATCGCGTGCCACCTGTCCAGCGCACAGGGCGCCAATCAGGGTGGCATCGGACAGGCCATCGCGGGCACCGATCCGGACAACATCTACAACGCACTTTCCGGCCGAGTGCCTTGTCACCCCTTGCAGCGCGAGATTCCGCAGGACGTGCCGGTGTGCTCGATTACTGGCTCGTACGCGACGAATGACACGGTGCAGATGTTGACTGACACGCCGCCGCCGGGAACGGACGAAGAGCGGCTGGTGCTGGGGTACTTTCTGGCGTTCATCTCGCCGCCGCCGGCCGGGGGAACGGTGGATCCCTGCGCCAATGTTTCCGGGCAGATCTGTACCGTGGCGGGCAACGGCATCTCGGGTTTTACAGCCGACGACATCCCGGCGACCGAGTCGCTGCTTTACACTCCGCAGAACCTGGCGCTGACCGATTGGAACGGCGACGGCACGCTCGACCTGGCGATCGACGATTGGAACAATCACCGTGTCCGGATGGTCTATATCGACCAGGCTACGCCCAAGGATGACGGTTCGGGGCAGATGGTGATGAACCGCATCGTTAGCATCGCCGGCACCGGCAAGGTGACCGGCTCGGATGCGCTGAATCACCCGATGGACATCGCGTTCGATCCGAATCATGACGGCGCGCTGGTGATCTCGGGCTGGCACAATCAGAACATCTATCGCTACGCCCGCGGCTTGGTGAACGGGGCCGACCGCGATCAATTGGCCGGCCTGTGCGATTTGCGCTGCTCGGCAGACAGCGCCGAGCCAACGCGCGCCGGCGATACGTTCCTGGCGCTGCCCAGTTCCATCGCGCTGCATCCGGATGGCCGGATCTTCTTCGCGGAAGCCGGCTGCAGCCGCGTTCGCATCCTGACGCCGAGCGAAGCGCGGGTGCGCTCACAGCCGGCCGGATGCATCACGATGATCTGGCAGCATCCGGACGGGATGATCGAGACACTGGCGGGCACGGCCGGCATGAACGGCTACGCCGGCGACGGCGGGCCGGCGCGCGCCGCGATTTTCAATATTTCTAACGAACCGACGGTGCCGAATTTTGGTTTGGCGCTGGCGCCCGGTCCCGATCCGGATTCCCTCTACGTGGCCGATTCGAAGAACAACTGCATCCGCGTGATCGACATCAAAGCCGATCCGCCGACGATCCGGCTGTTCGCCGGTCAGCCCGGTAACGCCGGCTATGCCGACGGACCCGCGCAGCAAGCGCTGTTCAATTTCCCGATCAACGTGGAGACGGACGCGGCCGACAACGTGTACGTGTGCGACGCGCGCAATCACGCGATCCGCAGGGTCGATCCGGCCGGCAACGTGACCACCATCGCCGGCACCGGCCAGGCCGGCTTCAACGGCGACAACATCGCAGCGACTCAGGCCCAACTTGACAACCCCGGCGGAATCATCGTCCATCCGGACGGCCGCATCTTCATCGCCGACACCAACAACAACCGCGTGCGGGTGATTATTCCATAGCGTCGGGGGGCAACGCGCATCGCGGTTGCCGTTCCGCGATCGACGGGCTATTGTTGTTGCCCGAGGCGCGTCCGGACGTCCCGTGATGCGGTGCGTGCGCGCGGCGTGCGGGATCACGTCTTAGCCGCATACGAATGGAGTGCCGGGTTTCTGGAACTTGGTTCGAACCGGGGGCGCTGGTAAGGTGTCATAGTTCCAGTCTGGGCGCCGAATGATCACGCAGCGGTAATTGCAGTAGATCGGCGTGATCACTAGGCTTCCATTGCCGAGAAAATCGAAGACGGGATAGCTGTTCAACGTGGGTGGGGGTCGCGTGTGGCCCTGAATGAAGCGTGATCCTGCCGACCCGTCGCAGAAAGCAACGTTGAACGTCCAGTCGGCGCCGTGCCAGCCATGAATGGTCGGAAATCCCACCCCACCCCAGTTTGGCGTTTCAATGCCGGAGCCGCATGCCCCGCAAGGGTCGCAGTTCGCTGGTTCGCCCAATTGCTGTGGGTAGCAGGGCTGACCGCTATTGAGCCTGGGCGCAAACCGTCCTACATTCTCTAGATAAAGAAGCGTGAGCGCGGGCTGCGGGATGCGCGAGGCGGGGCGCATGAAGGGCCCATTGGATATCGCATTGCAAGCGGCGGAACTCCCGGTGAGAAATGCGTTACAGATGTAACTGGTTCCATAGTGGTCGTATGAGGTCAGTCCGGATGATGACCAGGCGCAAACATGAAATCCGCCGTAGCCTGTATCCGCTGGGCAGCGATAGACGTTCAATGCCAAGCTCGCGTCATCGATCTGACCCTGAAGACTGTCTGTGCCACCGAACGCCGCGGGCCGATGATCGACGAACTTGCGCTTATAAAAGAACTCGTTCATCGGGCGCTGGACGGGTCCGCGTCCGTTCTTGGTTCCCCAGTATGAATTGACCAACTGAGTGGGATCGGTCGTTCCGCCCGGACCATTGGTCTCGCCGCGTCCGCTCTTGCCGCCCCAATGATAGGGCGCGGTGTTGCCGCCGAACGTGTTGATGTTGCCATTCGCGGCCGGGCCCGGTGTTCCGCACAACTGGGTCGGCTCCGCGCCCGGGAACGGAATTTGGAACTCACTGGTGTCCTGGTCAGCGTAGGCTTTGCTGGCCTGCCCCAAGCTGCGAAGATTTGCCAGGCACTGGTCCTGCTGAGCCTGGGCGCGGACACGCCGCAGCGACGGCAGCGCCAGAGCAAGCAGCAGCCCGACAATCACGATGACCACGACTGACTCGATTGACGTGAAGGCACGCCATTCTTGAATTCTGTTTTGTGATTGCCCGACCACGTTGGTGCTCCTTATGGCGCGCCTGTCAGCAGCAGTTCAAACTCACCGAAATCAAAGAGGTCCACGTCCGCATCGACATCGAAATCGAACTGCGGGCACGGCGCTTGGGTGCTGGGATTGCCCGGACCGAGCAGGCACGCCGCGAATTGCGCGTAATCCGTCAGGTCGATGTCGCCGTCGCCATCACTGTCCCCCAGAGATGTGAACGCCGCCAGGCCGCGCCGTGGTGATCCGCCAATCTGGTCGAATGCGCCGCCGACGTGGACGTTCGTTCCCGCGGCTACGATCGCGCCGATGCGATCATTGGCGCCGGGATTCCACTCCAGCGCGTTGTTCGTGTTCGCAGCAGTGTCCAACGCGGCCAGGCGCTGGCGCATTTGCCCTCCGATCGAAGTGAAGTCGCCTCCCGCGTATATACTCCCACCGGCCGCTGCGATTGCGCGCACTGGAGCATTCGCGTTTGGGTTCCATCCGGTCGCATTGTTCGTGTCGAGTAGCGGATTCAGGGCCGCGATGCGGTTTCGGGCTTGACCTCCAATGACCGTGAACTCGCCGCCCACATAGATGGATTCCGCGGCTGCCGCCAAGGCCGAAACCGGTCCGTTGGGCGCGGGGTTCCACGCCGTTGCCAAGCCGGTGGCCGAATCCAATGCGGCGACCCAATTCCGCACCTGGCCTCCAATCGAGTTACCGACGCCGGTACCGTAGAAGCCGCCGATCGCGTAAACCGTTGGACCCGAGACCGTCAGGCCATCAACGGCATAGGTCGCGTTCGGATTCCACGGCGCGGCGTTGTTGGTATCCAGCACGGCATCAAGAGCGGCGATGAACTTGCGGGTCTGACCGCCAATCGTATTGAAATCGCCGCCAACATAAACCGTCGTATCGGCGATCGCCAGCGTGCGGACGGCGGCATCGGCATTCGGATCCCAAGCGGTCGGCGCGCCGGTAGTTGCGCTCACTGCTCCAACGTTATTGCGTGCGAGACCACCAAGGTTGCTGAATCGCCCGCCGATGTAGACCGCGGAACCCGACACGGCGATCGCGTTAACTGGCCCGTCCACGACCAGATCCCAATCCGTCGCCATGCCCGTCAAAAGATCGATAGCTGCGGCATGCTCGCGAGTTTTCCCGCCGACAGAGTTGAATTCACCGCCGGCCAGCACGGCGTCGCCCGAGCGGGCTAGCGCGAATGCGCCGAGAACGGCGCGAGTGTTCCACGGAGCGGTGATGCCGCTGAGCGCGTCGATCTCGGCCACGTCGATGCCCGGCTGCGAGCCGACGGACTGAAAATCGCCCGCGACGTATACCTTGGGCCCGGTGGCGAAGATGGCGCGCACGATGCCATCGGCGCCGGGATTCCAGCTTGTGGGCGTCCCATCGTTCGCATCCACGGCCGCGAGATTGTTGCGTGATTCACCGCCGATCGTGGTGAACTCACCGCCGACGTAGATGATCCGTCCAGCCACGCCCACGGCCAGCACGCGCGGCAGCAAGAGTTCATGCGAGACATCGGAATTCCAGGCGGTCGCGTTGTCCGTGTTGGCCAGCGTGCTGAGCGCGGCCAATCGGCTGCGCGGCTGGCCGCCGATCATCGTAAAGTCGCCGCCAGCGTAGACAATCGTTCCTTCAACCGCGAGCGTTTGCACGGGGCCGTCGGCGTTGGGATCCCAGGGCGTCGGCAGTCCGGTCGCCGTATCGAGCGCGGCGATGTAATTGCGCACCGGACTGATGCTGCTGCCACCGATTCGTGTGAAGAAGCCGCCGATGTAGAGCGCGGTGCCGGACAGCGCCAGCGCGCTGACGGTGTCATTAAGATCGGTAGTGAGCGTCGTCACCGCACCGGTGTTGCGATCCACGCGGAAAACCGAAGTAAAGCGCCCGCCGGCATAGACGTTCGTTCCGTCGAGCGCCAGCGCATATACGGGGGCGGCCGATATGCCGGGCGTCCCGATGGACAACACGGGGTTCCAGGCCACGTCGAGCGTTCGGTCCGGCGAAATGTGCGCCAGGCCCGTGCGCGGGACATTGCCGATCGCGGTGAACTCGCCGCCGACGTACCATCCGCCGGCGCCGTCCGGCACGATGGCGTAAACGTTGCCGCTGATTTCCGGCAATGCGCTGTCGTTGGTCCCGGAAATGACATCGACGGCCACGGTGTTACCGGTCCGCGGGCCGACGTAATCGAACCGGCCGCCGATGTACACGACGCCATCCGCAACTGCGATGGCATTGACCGTTCCATTCGGGAACCAGAGGTCCTCGCGCGGCGTCGATTGGAGCTGTGCGTACGATATGCT
>DASXUA010000347.1:0-17549 GCA_036505095.1 Phycisphaerae bacterium | reverse complement strand
GCGACGCATGCAGACGCGAGGCAGCACAGCACGCATCCACCGCGACAGGTGAGAAGTTGGCTCATGGTCGCATTATGGCTGATGGCTCAACGATGTGCGAGCGGCCTCAACACCGCGCATGAAGGACCTTACCCTCGCGGGTGGCGATCCGTTCGAGGGTGCCGGGCACGTTCTGGCGCCATTCGAAGGCGTCCGGCGTACTAACAATGACATCCGTAGGCGCGCCGAGATCGTGCAGCGCTATGGCGATCTCGACGGCCTTGGCCCGTCTGGAGCCGTCTACCGGCATCACAACCAGCAGGTCCACGTCGCTATAGGCGTGAGTCGTCCCGCGGACGTGAGAGCCGAACAGGATGACCTTCTCGGGCGCGAAGCGTTCGACGATCCGGCGAACCATCTTGCGGATGATCTGCTTGCTCGTTGCTCGACGAACCTTCGTTGCCATCTGCTGCGGCTCCAAAAAACCAGGCGCGGCGCGGCGGCGCCGACTGGCGCTGATTATATCCAGCAGCGCACTCGCGTGGAACTTGCCGACGGGACGAGCTGCTCACTCAATTGGTGCTATGCGGCGGGCATCAAGCCCGCCGCTCGCCTACGGACAGGCCGCCACGGTTGCGCCGTTGAAGACCTGGGTGGTGTTTACTCCGTTCAGAGTTTGCACCAGCCGCAGCAGGTCCTGCGGCTTTTTCCGTCCAACCGGCCAATCGTCCAACCGCTCGATTTTTTCGCGGTGCGGCGAAGGCCTGCTCGCCTGGCCCGTGGCCCCCCGCCAGGAGGCGGTCATGCGCCGGCGCCAAACGAAGCCAAACGTGGGGAAACAGGGCAGATTAGCGAGGGCACTGGTGTTCGCTTACGGCGCGCTGGCGGGCTGCGTTTCTGGCTCCTGCGCCTGCACGACGACGCGCGGCGGCAACGGCGTGCGCTCGCCGAGCAGCGCCAGTACGATCATGGCCGTTCCGAAATTGCGCGAACGCGGGAACACGCGATCGTTCCACGTGCCGTCGCCGTCGCGCGTCCGCAGGATGAACTCGAGCAGTCGCTGGCGCTCGTGCGGGCGCGCGGAGGCCGGCAACAGCTCGATGGCCTGCGCGGCGTAGCGATGGCCGTAGTAGAAGTAGTAGGGCGCGATGCCATACGCACCGGCATGCGTGCCGGGCTGTCGGCGGCGCTTTTCGAGTTCGTCCCAGTGCTCAAAGAACGCATCCAGCGCGGCCTGGACCGCCTCGGCCGAGCCGCCGCCCAGCAGCATGAGCGTCGCCTCGCACGCGGGCGAGCGCGCGATCGCGCCCGGTACCTTCGCCCGCGGATCGCCGGAGGCCGCGTGTCCCGCATCATGATCGTCCTGTCGCGCAAAACCGCTGTAGACAAAGGCGCCGCTGTTCGTGCGGCTTTTCTCCAGCGCGCGGCGCGCCCGCGCCAGGATCTCGTCGGGGACCTTCTCGCCCTGCGCGCGCGCCAGCAGCAGCACCTGCGTGACCGGGGCGGTCACGAACGTCGCCTGCTGCCGGTGATTGGCATAGTTCCAGCCGCCGTCCGCAATTTGCTCGGCGATCAGAATCTCGACCAGCCGCCCAATCCACTCGTTGACGGAATGCAGGCGCTCGCTGGCGCATCCGGCGGCCCGCACGCGACACAGAAACTCCAGCGCAAACGCGTGGCCCCACACGCGCACGTCGTACGCGTTTTCGGTGCTGGTCGCCATCAGCGGGTGATCGAGCCCGCGCAGCACAAAGCCCAGCGCCTGCTGAATTGCGTCGGCGGTGGCGCGCTCATCGCGGGAGCCGGCCAGCAGCAGCGTCGTCCCGACGATGGCCGTGCCGCCCACGCGATAACCGATGGGGATCTCGCCCGCGACGCGATACACGCCTTCATACGGCCACTCGCCGCCTGCCTCGCGCATGTCGGTGAGTTGCGGAACGGCCACCCGGATCAATTCGCCCGGCGTGGGCAGCGGCTCATCCGGCTGAACCGTTCCCCACGCGCCGAAGAGCAAAAGGTAAGCGATCATGTCCGCTGTTATCGCCGCGCGCTGGGCAAGCGTCCATCACTTTTTCCGCGAAAACACCTGACTCTGGCGTGCGTTTGGTTTCAAATCTCCCGCTCCCTTGCGGACGGGGGATCGGGGATGAGGGGCAGGGTGCGCTCAGACAAGCTCGCGCACGAACCTACCCTGCCGCACGATGTCGATGGGGCGATTGCCGGGGCTCATGAGCTTCTTTTCGGGGTCGATGCCGATCTGCGTAAAGAGCGTGGCGGCCATATCGGCCGGTTCAACGGGGCGCTCGGCCGGCTCGGCGCCGGATGGATCCGACGCGCCTACAATCCGCCCACCTTGCACACCACCACCCGCGAAGACGATCGAAAACGCCTTGGGCCAGTGGTCGCGGCCGCCGTCGCGGTTGATCCGCGTCGTCCGCCCGAACTCGGTACTCAGCACGACCAGTGTTTTCTTGAGCAGACCGCGCTGTTCGAGATCGCGAATGAGGGCGGCGTACGCCTGATCGAGAGCCGGCGCCTGGCTCCGCATGCCATCGTGGATTTTTTTGTGATGGTCCCAGCCGCCGTACAGCACCGTCACGAAGCGCACGCCGGCCTCTACCAGACGCCGCGCCATCAACAGCCGTTGCCCGATGGCATTCCGGCCGTATTCATCGCGCAGCGCAGCCTCCTCGGCATTGATATCGAACGCACTGCGGGCCTGGGCTGACGAAAGCATGCCGTACGCCCGCTGATAGAAGGAGTCGAGCGCATCCAGCACGTCGCCGCGTTCCGTCCGGCGGAAGTGCGCGTCAATCGCTTCGCGCAGGCCGCGCCGGCGCTGCCAGCGCGTCTCGTCGACGCCGGCCGGCAGCGACAGGTCGCGGACAATGAAGTCCTTGCTGCCGGGATCCGCACCCAAGCTGAATGGACCGAACGCCGAAGAGAGATAGCCGGTACCCAGAAACTCGTTGGTGGCCGCCGGCACGCAGATGTACGGCGGAAGGCTCGCTCGTGCGCCGCATTCGTGCGCCACGACCGCGCCCATCGATGGATAAGTAATGGCCGTGCTCGGTTTGTAACCGGTCAGCATGTTGTGCGTGCCGCGCTCGTGGGCGGCCTCGCCATGTGTGAAGGAGCGAACGACGGCCAGCTTGTCCGCTACGCCGGCTGTTTTCTTGAATAGCCCGCCAAACAGTTCACCGGTGTTGGTCTTTACGGTGCCAAGATCGCCGCGGATCTCAATCGCCGCATCCGGTTTGGGGTCGAACGAATCGAGATGACTGAGCCCCCCTTCCAGGAAGATCAGAATCACCGCTTCGGCGGGCGGTCCCGAACCGCCTTCGGCTGCCTGCGCGGCGCGCAGTGCAAAGAACTCGCCCAACGACAGGCTGATGCCGCCGATGAAGCCGACCCGTAAGAATTCACGGCGTGTCGGCGATTGGAAATGCGCCGGATCAGAAAGCCAGGTGCCAGATGAGCTAGGCGATCGCATCTTCAGACCTCGCCGATGCTGATTCATCTTACATCCGCCGGGGCATTTCTGCTACACTCGGGCGCGCAGAATAAGGTGCGCAGCGCGATCTGGGGATGCCAGCCCGCGCTGGAAGCGGCCTTGCGCGTCTATGGACTCGGCCGGCAAACTCTTCGGGAGCCTGTGCCTTCTCGGCGTCATCTGCCCCGCGCCGCGCGCTGGCGCCGGGTCGCCCAGCCTTGAAGTCGTCCTCCCGCGCGGCGCGCAGCGCGGCACAGCAGCGACGGTGGACTTTAGCGGCGCGCATCTCGATAAAGCGTTGAGCATCGTTTTCTACCGGCCCGGCGTCACGCTGAACCACATCGAGCAGGTCAGCGACAAGCACGTGCGCTGCACGCTGGCGATCGCCGCGGACTGCGCATTGGGATTGCACCCGCTACGACTGTTTACCGCCAGCGGTCTGACGGAACTGCGACTGTTCGCTGTCGGTGACGCGCCCGAAATAACCGAGCAGGAGCCCAACGACGCGCGCAGCGCCCCGCAACTCGTGCGCCTGCCCGTCACAATCAACGGCCAAGCGGCCGGAGATGACCTGGACTGCTTCGGATTCGAGGCCCAGCCGGGCGCGCGGCTGGCCGCCGAGATCGAAGGCATGCGGCTGGGCGGCGGCATCTTCGATCCCGTGCTAACGCTTTACGACGCCCAGGGGAAGGTGCTCGCCACGGCTGACGACAACGCCCTGACCAAGCAGGACCCAGTGCTGAGCTACAGCTTCGCCAGCGGCGGGACGTACATCGTCGAAGTGCGCGATGCCGCCTATCGAGGTGAGCGCCACGCGTATTACCGGCTGCACTTGGGCGATTTTCCGCGTCCGATGGCCGTCTTCCCACCCGGCGGCGCGCCCGGGCAGGCTGTCGAAGTCCGGTGGGTGGGCGACTCGACGCTCGCCCGCGAAACCATCGCGGTCCCCAATGATGCCGGCGCCGATTACGCGATCTTCGTGCGAACCGGAGCGGGAACCTCACTCTCGCCCGTTCCGTTCCGCGTCAACGGTCTGCCACAAACGATCGAGGCTGAGCCGAACGACTCGCCCGAGAGCGCCACGCCGTGCACTGTGCCCGGCGCGCTAAACGGGATTGTCACCAAACCGGGCGACGTGGACTGGTTCCGCTTCTCGGCCGCCAAGGGACAAGTTTTCGATTGTCGCGTCTACGCCCGTCAGCTTGGCTCGCCGCTGGATGCGGTCGTCGGCGTCAACAAGCTTGGCGGCGCCACAGTGGCCAGCAACGACGACAGCGCTGGACCAGACAGCGCTTTTCGCCTCACGATCCCCGACGACGGTGATTATGCGCTTTACATTCACGACTTTCTGCGCGCCGGCGGCGAGTGCTACACGTATCGTGTCGAAGTCACCAACGTAACGCCGGCCCTGACCCTGTCGACCCCGCCCGACCAGCAGCACGTGTGCATCCCGCAGGGCAACCGCAACGCCATCGTGATCAACGCAGCGCGGAGCGACTTCGGTGGACCGTTGCAGATCGAGCTGTCAGGATTGCCGGCGGGTTTGACGGCCAGCGGCGACACGATGCGCGACAACGTGGCGGCCGTCCCGATCGTGCTTACCGCTGAGGCCACCGCACCGCTCGCCGCGTCTCTGGTGGATGTGATCGGCCAGTGCTCCGGCGAATCGAAGATTGTCGGTCATCTGCGCCAGTCCATCCGACTGACGGAGTACATGAATAATACCTTGTGCGCACAAACGGTCGATCGCCTGCCGGTGGCGGTGACCGAGCGCGTGCCGTTCGAGGTTCAAATCATCGAACCCAGGGTGCCGCTCGCGCGCCGGGGACAAATGAGCCTGAAGGTTGTGGCCACGCGCGGCGAGGGCTTCAAAGAACCGATTCAGGTGGGCGTGCTGCTGAATCCGCCAGGCATCGGCTCCGGCACGGCTACAATTGGCCCCGATCAAACCGAGGCCCTGTTGCCGCTCAACGCGAATCCCGACGCCGCGCTGGGCGAGTGGCCGATCGTTGCCATCGCATCTGCAAACATCAATGGGCTCGTGCAGGTTTCTTCCCAGCTTGCGCGGCTGACGATCGCCGAACCATTCATGGATTTGGCACTCGAGCGCACGCGCGTCAGCCAGGGGAGCACGGCGGAAGTCGTCGTAAATATCGCGCCGCAGCACGATTTCGAAGGTGAAGCGGTCCTGGAGCTGCGCGGGTTGCCGAACAAGCTGAGCGCCACGCCCGCAAAGGCGACCAAGGAAACCAAACAGGTCGTGCTGCCCGTCGCGGCCGCGCCGGATGCCCCGCTGGGCCGGCACGAGGGAGTTTTCGTGCAGGTGACCGTTATGCAGAATGGTGAGCCGATTGTATTCAACTCGGCCAGCGCCCTGCTGATCGTCGATAGGCCGCCAGCGGAGACGGCCAGTGCCCAACCCGCGCCGGTCGGCAAGGCCGAGCGGCGCGCGCGCACGCCGCGGGCCCGCGATATCCACTGACCTGGCGGTACGGGCAAGCAAAAGACCGCTTGCCCGTGCCACCCGAGTGACAATGCATGACGGACAAGTTGCACATCCGCGCCGCAGGGGCAGCCACGTTCGGGTTGGCTGTGCTGTGCGCCCATGGCGAGCCGATCGAATCATGGAACGTTTTTCCGAACGCCATTCACCTGGCGGCGCAGGATGAGGCCGTGCCGCTCGTCGCCATGCTCACGCGCGCAGACGGAACCACCGTGGACATGACGGCCAAGGCCCAATTCACGTTCAGCTCTGAGGGGATCGTACGTCTTGACAATTCGCGACACGTCGTCCCCATTGCGCCGGGAACCACCACACTCACCGTCACTTACGAGGGGCATAGCGCGCAGGTCGCCATCGTTATCGCGCCAGCGGTGCAGCCGCGGCGCACCACCTTCCGAAATGACGTCGAGCCGATCCTGATGAAGGCCGGCTGCAACAGCGGCGCCTGTCACGGCAGCGCTCAGGGCAAGGATGGATTCAAGCTGTCGCTCTTCGGCTATGACCCGCATGCGGATTACCTGCATCTGACGCGCGAGTCCGGCGCGCGGCGCATCGACGTATCCGACCGTGAAGGCAGCCTGATGCTCCAGAAGGCCACGACGCGCGTCCCGCACGAAGGCGGTAAGCGGCTCGATCCTGACGGCCCGCTGTATGCCGCGCTGGCTCGCTGGATCGACGCGGGCGCGCCCGACGATCCGCCGGACCTGCCCACCGTCAGCGTGCTCGAAATTCTGCCGCCCGAATGCGTGCTGCTTCCGCCGGAGCGTACGCAGCAACTGCTGGTGATCGCCACCTATTCCGATGGGACGACGCGCGACGTGACGGACTTGGCCTTGCTCTCATCGAGCGACGAGGTCACCGCGGGCGTGTCAGCGCACGCACTCGTTACGGCCAACCAGCCCGGCGAAGCATTCATCATGGCCCGCTTCGCCACCTTCGCGGTGGTTTCGCAGGTGATCGCGCTGCCGCCCTCCACCGGCTTCACCTGGCCGGCCGACATCACCGCCTGCAACTACATCGACGAGTTCGTGCATGCCAAGCTGGCCAGACTGCGCATAACGCCATCGCCGGTTTGCTCCGACGCAACCTTTCTGCGGTTCGTGTACCTCGACGTGTTGGGCGTGCTGCCCACGCCGCAGGAGTTCGCGCGCTTCATGGCCGACGAGCGCCCCGACAAGCGCGCCCGGCTGGTCGATGAACTCTTGCAGCGGCCGCAATTCTGCGAACTGTGGGCCATGAAGTGGGCCGAGCTGCTGCGCATCGAGTCCAGCAAGCTCACGCCCAAAGGCGCCGTCCTGTATAGCGCCTGGCTGCGCGATGCGATCTGTGGCGACATGCCGATCGACAAGCTGGTGCGCGCCTTGCTCTGCGCCGAAGGCGGCACCTATCACAACCCGCCGGCGAACTTCTATCTGGTGGAGACCAGTCCGACCGAGATGGCCGAGAACGTGGCCCAAGTCTTCACCGGCATTCGGATTCAATGCGCTCAATGCCATAACCACCCGTTCGAGCGTTGGACGCAGGACGACTACTACTCGTTCGCCGCATTTTTCGCGCAAGTCGGCCGCAAAACGGCGGAGGACCCGCGCGAGTCGGTAATCTACAACAGTGGCAGCGGCGACGTGAAGCACCTGCGCACGGGACAGCCGGCCAGGCCGAAGTTTCTGGCCGGTGCAGCGCCCGAAATCTCGGCCGGCGCCGACCGTCGCCAGCTCCTGGCCGAGTGGCTCACGTCGCCCGACAATCCCTGGTTTGCCGCCTCCATCGTCAACCGGGTCTGGGCGCACTTTCTGGGCCGCGGCATTATCGATCCGCCCGATGACGTGCGCGTCAGCAATCCGCCCTCGAACCCCCAGTTGCTGCACGCGCTGGCGGCGAAGTTCGTGCAAAGCGGTTACAATCTCCGCGCGCTGGCCCGCGATATCTGCAATTCCCGCACCTATCAGCTATCCAGCGAAGCGAATGCATCCAATGCCTCCGACGAGCGGAATTTTTCGCATGCCAGGATTCGGCGGCTGCCGGCCGAGGCTTTGCTCGAGGCCATCGGGCAGGTCACCGAAGCGCCGGAAAAGCTGAATGGCCTGCCACTCGGCGCCCGGGCCACGCAGGCGACGGACGCGAAAGCCGGCAGCTATTTTCTGGAGACCTTCGGCCGCCCCGCGCGGCAGACCGCCTGCACGTGCGAGCGCCGCGATGAACCCACGCTCTCACAAGCGCTGCACCTGATCAACGGCGCCACCATCACAGAGAAAATCCGCGCAGCCAACGGCCGCCTCGAGCGCCTCACGAAGGCTAACATTCCTCCGGAGAAAATCATTGAAGAACTCTATGTGGCAGCGCTCGCACGTGTCCCCTCAGCCGAAGAGCTGTCGCTGGCGCGCGAGTACGTAGGATCAGCCCCGGATGTGCGCAGCGGATTGGAGGACGTTTTCTGGGCGGTGCTGAATTCGCCCGAGTTCATATTCAATCATTAGGGAAGCATGCATGCGTGACGTACACGCGGGAGTCGTCGGATGACGCCGGCACCTAGAGGTCTTTCGATCGTGGTCGTAATCCTTGCGGCGCGTGCGGCGGCTGCCCAAGAGCAACCGCCCGCCGTGCCCCCAGCGCCACCCACGGCGACGCAGCCCGCGCAGCCGCCACGCCCCGACCTCGACCAAATCCTCGATGCGCTCTCGAAGCTCGATTCCAAGGCGTTGACCGAGCACCTCGCACACCTTCAGTCTCAGCAGAAGCAGCTCGCGGACGAAGCCGCGGCGCTGAAGCAGCGCCTCGCGCAGCTCGATGCACAACTCGCAGCCGTGCAGCAGCGCGTCGAATTGCTGGGGGCGCTGATGAAATGGCTCAATCCGCCGCCGGCCAGCGCGCCACCGCCCGCGAGCCAGCCGCCAGCCGCACCCCCCGCGGGCGCGGCGCCCCAGCCGATGGCTCCCGCTAAAGACAAACCTGGCGGAACCACGCTGGCCACACCGCCTAATTACGAACAGCACGTCAAGTCCATTTTTGTGGAAAGCTGCGCCGGCTGTCACAATCCCGACAAGGCGCGCGGCGGATTAATCGTGGATTCTTACACGGCCCTCATGCAGGGCGGCAGCAGCGGAAATGTCATCGTACCCGGCGATCCGGACGGCAGCCGGCTCTGGCGGCTGGTCAATCACCAGGAAGAACCGAACATGCCTTACAAGCAGTCCAAACTTCCCGATGAAAAACTGGCGCTGATCCGCCGGTGGATCGAAGGTGGCGCGCGCGCGGATGTCACCTCGAAAAGCGCCGCGGTCGAGACTGCGACGCCGGGTCGTGCAATTGCCATGCCGACGGTCACGCCGGGCGAGGTGCCTATTCCGAAGGGCGCGCCGAAAGACCTGGCGCCTCCGACGCCGCATCCGCCCGCCGTCACGGCCCTGGCCCTCAGCCGGGCCGCACCGCTGGCCGCGGTCAACGGAGCGCGACAGATTCTGATCGTCGATATCGAGCAGCGCGCGTTGCGCGCCGCGCTGCCCTTCCCGGAAGGCCGTCTGCAGCACCTGGAATTCGCGCGCGATGGCCGCGCGCTGCTCGCCGCCGGCGGACCGCCCGGCCAGGCCGGTAGGGTCGTCCTGTTCGACGTGATCAGCGGTCAGCGCCTGGGCAACTTCGGCGCGCCCAACGATTCGGTGCTGAGCGCCGCGATCGATCCCTTCCGCGAGCTGGTCGCGTTTGGCGGCACCCACAAGAAGGTGTACGTGCACGACCTGCTCAAGAACGCGCCCGCGTATGAGCTGACCGCGCACAACGACTGGATCACCGCGCTGGCCTTCAGCCCGGATGCCACGCTGCTGGCCACGGCCGATCGCGCGGGCGGGCTGTTTGTATGGGAAGCAGAAAGCGGACGCGATGTACACATCCTGCGCGGTCATAACGGCGCGGTTCATGCGGTCGCTTTTCGGCCCGACAGCGGCGTGCTGGCCTCAGCGGGCGACGATGGCACGATCCGGCTGTGGGACATGGGGAACGGCAAACAGATCAAGCAGTGGGCGGCACACGCCGCGGGCGCCCTCTGTATAGAATTTGCTTCCGACGGTCGCTTATGCAGCGGCGGAGCCGACGGGCTCGTGAAACTCTGGAAACCGGATGGCGGCGCGATTCGCAAGTTTGAGGGCCTCGGCGATTGGGTGTACCAAGTGGGCTTCACGTCCGAGGGCAAGCACGTCATCGCGGGTACGTGGTCGGGCGCGGTCCACGTCCTCGATGCCGAAAACGGCAAGCCCTTGTGGCAGTTCGATACCAACTTCAAAACGAAGCCCGACGTGGCCCTCGGGCATTGAGACCGATAACCGATAGTGCGACGCGTGCTGGGCGGGCGAGGCTCCCGCCGAGCCGTTCGCGCTCCCATTCCAAAACCGGCGTACCGGAAGGTAAGATGATAAGGACTGGGCCACGCTGCGACGCGCGCGGACGCATGCTTCATGGCATGCTTCGTGCTGTTTCTGAGCGTGAGGATGAAGCTGACTCAATCTCTCTCTCCCCTCTGGGGAGAGGCCTGGGGGTGAGTGGAAGGGCAGGAGGCGACGTGCGGCAGCTTTCATATGTGATCCTGCGCCGCTGGCTGGGTATGCTGGCGGGGCTCTGCTTTCTCGTCCATGCCGCCGGCACGCGCGGCCAGTCGTTCAACATCGACATTGACGCCGGTCCGTCCAGCGCCGGCAGCGGCGCCCCGGCCTTAGGCTTCGGCGGCGCGCCCAGTCAGCCGGGATTTTGGAATAGCGTGCCGGCGGTCGGCACAGGTCCCTTCAACCTGCTGCGCCTGGACGGCGGCGCGAGCACGGTCACGCTGACCCGCGGCACTGCGGGCAATGAGTTTGGCTCCGCAAATCCCGGCGCTTCCGGTGATTTCGCGTTGCTTATGATCGATGGAGAATCGCTGGCGCCCGCGCCCGGCGCGATGCTCAACTACACGATCAGCGGACTGGCGCCCGGGATGTACGGCA
Source organism: Phycisphaerae bacterium (assembly GCA_036505095.1). GTDB lineage: Bacteria > Planctomycetota > Phycisphaerae > UBA1845 > UBA1845 > DASXUA01. The sequence continues at coordinate 6,607 of DASXUA010000347.1, read as the reverse complement.
TCGTGACGTACGCCTGGACCCCGAGCGACGCCAGCGCGCTGTCGATCGTCTCCGCGCCGCCGGGCGCGAATCCGCAGAGCGTGGGTGGTTCGCTGCCCGCGCCGAATACCTTCGCGCTCGGCGTCACGCATGCGTTCCACTCCGTCTCGGTGACCAGCGGTCCGTCGTTGATCATATCGATTGCGGCCGGTGCCGCGGGCGCGGTGGCGAATGGCTTGCAGATCATCCGCTATCAATCTCTCAACGTCGACGTGGGCACGAACGTGATGGGCGTCGGTGGTTTCGGTGCTCCATCGTCTGCCTTCGGCGCGGCCGCGGGACTGTCGGGCACGTGGAACAACGTCACCGGCACCGGAATCGGGCCGTTCGCCTTGATGGACATCGCCGGCAACGCCAATGCCGTGACGCTCACACGCGATAGCGGCGCGGGCGGCAATTTCGGCTACAACAACGGCGACACCAGTGGCGACTTCGAGCTGCTCATGGACGACGGTCAGGACGTCGGCTCGAGCGCGCCCACGCCGCCCACGCGCGTGTATACCTTCAGCGGGCTGGATGCGGGTGCGTACACAGTTTACACGTATGCGTGGGCACCGGACCTGACGACTTATGTTTCCTCGGTCAGCGGACCCGGCGGAGCGAACCCGCAGACTGTCGGCGGACCGCTGCCGGCGCCGAACACCTTCGCGCTGGGCATCACGCATGCGCTGCACGACGTCGTCGTTGCACCGGGCGGCGCGTTGTCGATGAGCATCGCGACGCCGCCGCCCACGCCGCCGGCCACGATGAATTTCGGAACGGTCAACGGTTTCCAGGTGATCCGCAAAGTGGACATCGCCGCCGCCAACCCGCCGCTCGTCAGTCCCTATCGCTCCGGCCCGGCCAACCTGCGCTTCCGCGACGTGCTGCAGAACACCACACCCGGCCTGCAGCCGCAGGGAATCGGGGTCGCCGGCACGCCCGCCGAAGGCGCGATCACATTCGCGACCATCAGCGTCACGTTCACCGCCCCGCCCGCGCCGCCGCCGAACATCACCAACACCTCCGTCAATTGCACCGACCTTTCCGGCAACGGCTCCGGCGATTGCCCAACGATCACGGCCATCACCGGTGCAGGTGTCGGTCCATATCAGCTCACTCTCAGCGCTCCGCCGCCGCCGCGCGAGTGCATCACCTTCACCTTTGCGGGAACCAACGCCGGCCAGAAGCTGCAATATCAAGTGCTCCCCGGCGACACCAATCTGGATGCCACGGTCAGCACCCAGGATTTGCTCTTCCTCGTTCAAAGCGTGAATAGCGGCGCGGCCAACCTGCCCGAGAACCGCGCGCGCTTCAACATCAACCGCAGCAACGAGCCCGGCGGAATGGTCGTCACGACGCAGGACTTCCTGCGCGAAATCCAATTGCTGAACGGCACCAGCGCGACACAGCCATTCAACGGCGCGACGGTGGCTTCCTGCCCGTAATGAGCCGGGCGCTGGGTCGGCTACGGCAGGGTTGGCCGCGGGGCCGCTGGCAGCGCCACGATGGTCGTGCTGGCAGAGACAAGCCCGTCGGCGGCGGCGGTGAGTGTGATCTCGCCGGCTTGCCGGCGGCTTTGAATGATGATCTGGGCGAGGCCGTTGAACAGGCTGCGCTTCCATTGCGCCGGCAGGCCGGGCTGGATCAGCACGACGCCACGACCGACTCCGCCGGGACCACCATCGTTCTTGACCACAATGGCGATCACGTTGCGCCCGGCATGCAATTCTTCCGCCAAGTTGAACGAGTAGCTGCGGGACCATTCGGTGGTTCGCGCTAGTTCTACCCCGTTCACGTATATCCAGCCGAAGTCGTCGATCTGCCCGATGCGCAGCGTCAGGGGACCACTGGAGAATTCTGCCTCCGTCAGCTCGAACGCGGCGCGATAAACGGCAAATGAGTGCGCCGGCATGCCGCGCGCTTGACCGCTCCCGACGCGAACGCTCTCCCAATCGGTGTCATCGAAATCCACGGCGGTTTCCGGCCGATTTTCGGCGCTGTCCACCTTGTGCATCTTCCAGTCAGACAGCGGACGTGAGCGCGGCGAAGGAATGAACCGGTCGGGTTCATGACAACTTGGGTCGCCGTTGCCGACGCCCAGTATGCGCCCCGGTCCGCGCAGATCGAAACGCACCTCGTTACCGGCGACCGGCACGCGGCGGCGCTGATCGTCCACGGCGGCGACCGTCACGACGGAGACATCTTCGGCGTCGGCCGCAATCTGCGTGCGATCGGCGCTCAGGGTCAGCGCGACGGGCGGGCTCGTCGTCTCGACGCGCGCCATCTGCGCGACTTGACCATCCTTGAAGCCGCGCGCTTCCAGCGTGCCGGGCTCGTATTTTACCTTCCATGATAGATGTCTATGGCGCGGCATGTCCTGTGCGCCCAGGCTGCGATCATTCAGCAGCAGCTCCACGCGCTCGAAATTACTGTGCACCCAGACGTCAATCTCCTGGCCTTCGCGGCCCGGCCAATTCCAATGCGGCAGAATGTGCAGGACCGGTCGGTCGCTCCAGGCGGCCTGATAGTAATAGGATCGCCTCAGAATCGGTCGCCGCGGCCGACTTGCCCTCCGGATCGATCACACGCGTACTCAATTCCGCCGTAATCGCCTGATCCGCTTCATTCACGACTCGTGTCTGGATGGTTATCGTTGCGGCCGACTCGGTGACAGCGGTGGTGACGTACGTTCCTCATTGCGCGACGTGTAACGAATTCGTCTTCGTCAGCCAGACGTGCCGGTAGATGCCCGCCCCTTCGTAGAACCAGCCCTCGTACTGGCTGGCGTCGGCGCGCACCACGAGCACGTTGGTACCGCCGTAGTTGGCATAGTCGCTGATGTCGAACCAGAAGCTGCTGTAGCCGCTCTCGTTGCGGCCGATCAGGTGCCCATTGAGCCACATCATGCAATCGCGGTAGACGCCATCGAACTCCAGCGTCAGGCGGCGGCCTTCGTCGGAGGCGGGAATCTCGAAGCTGCGGCGATACCAGCCGATCGCGCTGGCCGGATAGTTTCGCCCGACCGGACGAAAACCATGATCCCGGTGATCGTCATCGCCGCCCGGTACGAAGTCTTGCTCGACGACCCAGTCGTGTGGCAGATCGATCAAACGCCAGTCGCTGTCGTCGAAATCGGCAGCCGCGGCCCCGCCCCAACCGCCGGCTTTGGCGAAGGGCGCGTCGCGACCAAAGTCGAAATCGCGCTCCGGGTCGGCCGCGTCGCCGAGATGGAATCGCCAGCCAAAATCGAGCAGCCCGCGCTCGCGCGGCGCAGGCTCAGAAGCCTGCGCCCGCGCCGCAATTGCGAAGACAAGGAGTGCGACCGCTTCGGCCCTACGGTTCATGACGAACGATGCGCGCCGGTAGGAAATCGGCTCTCAAACCTACAGCCGCAGCGCGCCGTTTTCGACCAGCGGCTTGCCGTCCACTTTCAGCGTGCTGCCGGGCAGGAACCCGCTCCAATCGAAGGAGCTGACGTTCGTGCCGCCGGCCCAGGTGTTGTTGCCGAACACGATCGTGACCATGCCGGCCGGGATCCAGGAGAGCAGCTTGCTGTCCTTGGGTATCTTCAAGCTCTCATTGATGCCAATGTCAACCAGGCCGAACGCGTCCTTGTCGCCCGTAGCCGCATCATACAGCGCCTTGAGCGGCTCCAAGCCGGACTTGGCGGTCATGTCGGTCAGCTTGCCGGCCTTGAAGGTCAGCGTGATGCCCGTGATCTCCTTGCCCTGGAAGAAGCTGCGGTCGATGACCACCTTGCCCTCGGCCGTGCCGGCCACCGCGGTGGTGTAGACCTCGCCCGCCGGCAACCACACCTGACAGGCCGGACCGCCCTTCTCCACGTCTTCGCTGGAGATCACGCCGTCCGAGATGAACACCGGCCGCTTCTCGATGCGGAATTTCAGGTCGGTCCCGTTCGGATTGGTGATCTGGATTTCCTTTCCGGCTGCGAGCACCGAGCGCACCGAATCGCCCGTATTCTGCAATCGCGAGTAATCCGTATTGACCGCCTTCCAGAAGAGTGTGGACAACTCCTCCTGAGGCAATCCGAATTGCTTGGCCGTGGCGGCTGTCGGATAGAGACCGTTGCCCAGGCTCACCTGGCGCACATTGCGCTTAAGCAGCGTGTCCATGACGGGCTGCGCGGTTTTGGCCCGTGCGGCGAGACGCTCCGGCGACACTCCGGCGAGCGCCGTCGGGTTGTCGGTGGATTCGATGCTGATCGCGGCCGTAATGATGTTCGCCAGCTTCAACTCGAACTCCGGCGCCTGCGCATCGAACTTAGCCGGCACATCATCGAACAAGCGCCGCGCCAGCTTCTCGCTGCCGATCGTGATCAGTGGGAACGCGCCCGCTTTCCGTACCTGCACGGCGATATTCTCGAGCAACTCGATGTCGCGCGGTGTGCCGCTGATGAGCACAGCGTCGCCTTGTTTGATGTTGGCGCACTGATCGACGAGCGTCTGCGCCGTCGCCTGTGGATCAGGACCGGCGGCCGAGACGCGCGGCGCGCTTCCCGTCAGGATCAGACCGATCCCGCCCGCTAGAACAAGAGACGTGATCATTCGGGTGATTCTCATGGCCATTCCTCCTAAGAAATGTGTGATGCGGCGGGAGTGCTGGGCCTCAGCCTCCCGCGCACTCGGGTCGATCGCGCCGACCGGCCCATCGACGCGGCCATCGTACCGCGCCGCGCCGCCGTGTACAGGAAAATCGCGAAAACGCGCCGCAGGGGCCAGCCTTCCACGCTCCGCCGTCACTTGCTATAATCAATCCTCAGCGATGTCGCTCTGAGGAGGAAGGAAATGGCACGTCATTTTTGGACGGCGTTCGTTCTGTTTATCGTATTGGCAGTCGGGAGCCGCTCCAACGGGCAGCCGGCGCCGCTCAGCGCGCGGACGGGCGGCATGCTGGCCGGCGATACGACGCTGCACCGTGTCTATCGCGTCCAGAACCTGAATGGGGACAGCGATGCGGATGACCTTGGCGAAACGTCTATTTTCTTCGATTCGACCAATCAGTCGGGAATCGGCGCGACGGCCGGGTCGGTGTTTACGATTTTCCAATCTGTGTGCGGTGCGGTGTTCATCGGTGAGGGCGACACCGATCGGGTCTACCGGCTCGTCGATGTGAACGGCGACGGCGACGCGCAGGATGTCGGCGAGGCCACCGTCTGGTTTGGCGCCGGCAACGCGGCCGGCGTCATGTTGCCGACGCCCAACGGCATTTTCCAGGATGCCAGCGGCGCGACGTACATCAGCAACGCGGGCGTGAGCGCCGCTCCGGCCGATTTCGTGGTCCGCACCATCGATCTGAACGGCGACGGCGATGCGCTCGACGCGGGCGAGTCGAGCGTCTGGCTCGATCTTTCTGGCCTGCAGACGACAACTTCCTCGCCGTTCGAGATCGCCTTCATCGGCAACGCGGCCTACATCTCGGACCTGTTCGGCGCCAATCCCGACGTCGTCTGGCGCGCCGAAGACGTCAACAACAACGGCACGATCGAAGCCGATGAACTCAACGTCTTCATCGACGACAACAACGCCTTCGGCGTGCCGGTCGCGATTCCGATGACGACCGATGGCACCAGTCTGTACGTGATCGAGAGCACGTCATCGGTGAATCCGCAAAGGCTGTTCCGCCTGACGGACCTGAACGATAGTCACACGATCGAACAGGCCAGCGAGGCGGTCGAGGTCTGGAACGAGAATTTCTTGCCGCCGGGCCTGCCGGTGCTGGCGAACGTCTTCTCGATAGCGGTCGGTCCGGGCGGCGAGATCGCCATCACCTCCAACGGCACGGATTCGCAGGACAACATCTTCCGCCTGGTCGATCTGAATGGCGACGGCGATTTCATGGACGCCGGCGAGACGCAGGACTGGCTGACGGCCGACGGCACCGATTTCCCCGAAACGCTGCGCTCGGTGCAGTACATGCTGCCCACGCCCACGGCGGTCAACATCGCCGCGGCCAATCCGCCACGCGCGGCCGACAACCCGTACTCACCCGGCGACCCGTTGCGCGATGTGCTCGACACCGGCACCGACAACACGCTGACGGCCGGCATCGGTGGCGCCGGCACGGCCGATCAGGGCAGCGTCATGTATGCCACCATCAGCGTGACCTTCAGTGCAGCGCCTTCCCCGCCGCTCGTCCCGTGCACGATCTCGGTCGCCTGCACCGATCTTCAAGGCAACGGCGACGCCGATTGCCCGCACATCACCGCGGTCGCCGGTTCAGGTTCCGGCCCGTATCAACTCACGCTCAGCGCAGTGATTCCGCCGCGCGAGTGCACGACGCTCACGTTCGCCGGCACGGTCGCTGGCGAAAAGCTGCAATATCAATCGCTGCCCGGCGACGTGGATCTCAACGCCAACGTCAACACCGTCGACCTGCTCTGGCTGGTCCAGCGGCTCAACGACGGCACGGCCAACTTGACGGCGAACCTGGCGCGCTACAACATCAACCGCAGCACCGAATCACCGCCGGTCAACACGACGGACCTGCTGCGGCTGGTGCAACTCCTGAACGGAGTAAACACGACCCAGGTTTTCAATGGCGCAACGGTCGCGCCCTGTCCATGATC
>DASXUA010000346.1:0-6427 GCA_036505095.1 Phycisphaerae bacterium | reverse complement strand
CAGGCAGACGTGCTCTACATGGACGCGCATGTGGCCCCGCAGCGCTTGCGCGGGCCGGTCTATCCGTACGGGTGTGCGGGTCCAGCCGCAAATCTTGGCGATGATGCCGGCGGCAACTCAATCTACGGCATGTGATCTTGGCACCGCGAGCGCCAGCAAGCGCTCCGTCACGGTCGCGGTTCTGAACCGCGTCAGCGGTGCGTGCTAAGACTTGCTGGCGAACTTCTGCTTGTTTTCCTGCCACCAACTGTGCCAGGTCTGCTCGCACGTGCCACATGATGAGGTCGCGTCATTGTGCCATTCGTCCGGTTCGGCGCAATGGGGCCGGCCGGTGAGGCGCGCCAGCGCTTCGGCCGCATAGCGGCAAACGTCGCCGTCCTCATCGCCTACCAGCGCGATCAGGTCGGGAATGGAGGAGGTCGGCGCCACGTCGGCCAGGATACGCGCCGCCCAGACCCGCTCGGCGCGATCCGACGCGCGGCAGGTCAATACGTGCTGAGCCAGAACGGACGCGCATTCTCCGCCGCACCTACGAATGTCTTCTTCCCAGCGCTGCGCCGCTTCGAGCCGCGCCCCGCAGACCAGGGCACCATTGATTCGTTGGGCGAGGTCTGAAGCCGTGTGCAGCCTCGAGGTCACCGGCGGCGCGGTTGGCGGCGGGTTAGATGCCACAACGGGTGCTTTCCACGGGCGCAGCATCACGACGGCCAGCAAGAAGCCGGCGGCCATTGCGGTGGGCACACCCCACCAGCGATAGCGGGCGATCCGCAGCGGCGCCGGCTCCAGCGCGCACACGACGCGCGTCGCAACGGCCGCGGCTGCCACGCGCCGCGGAGCGAATGCCTGGCGCAGCTCGGAATCCTGCCGTTCGAACTCATCGGCCATCACACGGCACGAATCGCAACCCGCCACATGGGCGTCGAGCACGATCAGGCTTTCCCGGTCGATCTCGCCGTCGATCCGGGCACTCAATAGATTCATGGCAGTCGGACAGTCCATCAGGTCACCTCCGTGTGGCGGAAAGCCTGACGCGCAGCATGGCCCGCGCTTTGGTCAGGCGCGCGTTGATCGTGGCGGCCGACACACCCAGCATCGCGGCCAGATCCTGATACGTGACGTCGTCGTAGTAGTACAGCATCAAAACCTCGCGATAGTCGTCGGGCAGCTCTTCGACTTCACGCATGAGCCGGTGGATCTCGTCGTCACGTTCAACGCGTGATACATCCCAGTTCGACGTTTCATCGGCCAGGCTGTCGGCCGCACCGTCGGGTCCCAGTGCGCTCAGCGGCACTGTTTTGCGGGCTCGGGACTTGAGCCAGTCCAGGCAGGCGCGCAGCGCGATTCCGTGCAGCCAGGTCCCAAAAAGGTCCGGTTGGGCGAGGCTCGCCAGCGCCCGGAATCCGCGCAGCAGCGTCTCCTGAGCCAAATCCTCGGCCGCGTCCGGCGAGCGCACCCGCGCGTGGCAGAAAGCCGTGATGCGCGCCGCCCAGCGATGCACGAGTTCGCCGTAGGCGGCCGATTTCCCGGCCAAGGCCTGCCGGACGAGGTCCCCATCCGATTGCCGATCCGTCACGCGACTCTCCTCGGGTCGTGGGGCACGGTCTTTCAGACCGTGCAGCCCGCCGCAGCGGCTCACGAGCCTCCCGAGTCGATTCTAATCCGTTAGTAGACTGCGGGCGAAAACCCAATACATGGCGCGCGTAAACTGTGACTAATTTTGTTCTCGGCGGGTTTGTCGCTCAACGATTACGGCCGGTCCAGCCCGGACCGCGCACGACTCGACCCGGCTTGGCACCGGTGTGCTCGCCGTCCTTGAGCACCTGCACACCGTTGACGAAGACGTGCCGCACCCCCGTCGAGTATTGGTGCGGCTGCTCGAAAGTCGCGTGGTCCTGAATCGTGGCGGGGTCGAACACCACTACGTCGGCGAAATAGCCGGGTTGCAAGCGGCCGCGGCGGTCCAGCTTGAGATTGTCGGCCGGAAATGACGTGAGCCGGCGAATCGCCTCCTCCAGCGGGATGAGCTGCTCGTCGCGCACGTATCGGCCCAGCAGGCGTGCGAATGAGCCGTAAGCCCGTGGATGCGTGCTTTGCTTGAGGAACACTCCTTCCGGGGCCATAGACGCCGAGTCAGAGCAGAAGCTCATCCACGGCTGCTGGATCTTGCGCCGGACATTCGCTTCGCACATCGTGAAAAAGACGCAGCTCACGCGACTGTCGTCCTCGATGACCAGGTCCATGGCCGTGTCTTCGGGCGACGTGCCGCGCATTTTCGCGACCTCGGCCAGTGTCTTGCCCGTGAGGGGCTTGAGCGCTTCGGTCTTGAATCCGACCAGCAAAATGTTCGACGGTGAGCGCGCCGTGACGTAGCCGTTGTCCCACTCGTCGCTGGCGATGTTCATCTCGCGCTTGACGCGCTCGCGGACAGTGGGGTCCTTCAGGCGCACCACCCAGGCTTTGTGTCCACCCTCCTGCACCCACGGTGGCATGATGGCGTCCAGTCCGGTGGCGCTGGCACGGTAGGTGTACATATCGGCCGTGATGTGTAGCCCTGCGGCGCGCGCGTTCTCGATTTTGCGGAACACCTCGTCAAGCTTGTGCCAGTTCGCGGGTCCGGATGTTTTCAGGTGATAGACCTCGGCCCGGATATTTGCGGCGCGCGCGATCGTCAGGAATTCGTCCAGCGCTTCGAGCAGCGCGTCACCTTCGTTGCGAATGTGCGAGATGTACATGCCGTCATATTCGGCCGCCGCGCGGGCCAGCGCGATCAGCTCATCCGTTTTAGCGAACGCTCCGGGCGTGTAGATCAGTGCTGACGAGACGCCAACGGCCCCCTCCTGCATCGCCTGTCGCACGAGATCGCGCATGCGCTCCAGTTCCTCGGGGGTCGGCGGTCGATCGTCGTACCCAATCTCGTGAATCCGTGCGCTGGCCGCCCCGACGAACGAGGCCACATTACACGAAACGCCGCGCCGCTCCAGAAACTCCAGGTACTCGCCCAGCGTTGTCCAGACGACATCGAACTTGATATCGTCCTGGTTCTCGACCATGTCGCGCTTCATGGCTTCATTGAGCGGACCCATGGAGCGCCCCTCGCCCAGGACTTCCAACGTGACGCCCTCACGAATCTCGCCCTGCGACCGGCCGTCGGCGATGAGCGACTCGTTGGACCAGGAGAGCATGTTGATGAACCCCGGCGCCACGGCCATGCCCTTGGCATCGATTTCGATCCGTCCGCGCGCGTGCGGCAGCCTTCCGACAGCCGCGATCCGGTCGCCGTCGATCGCCACGTCTTTCACCGCCGGCGCAGCGCCGTTGCCGTCGTAAGTCATCCCGTCACGAATGATTAGGTCGTATTGCGGATTCAAGTTGCAGCCCATCACCGTAGAAACAATGAGACATGGCACAGTGAGCTTCATGCGATCGCCTTCCGCCTAAGTGCGCTCACAGAAACTCGATATGGTTCTGCATATCGGCTTCCGTAAGAACTTCGTGTATCAGAATCAAGCCGCGCAGAACAGTCCCGATCCAGCGGCGTCCGCGCGGCGTGTAGAACGCGATCCCCGCGTGAGGTGTCCCCGCGGCGGCCAGCCGCAGAAAGTCAGGATCGCGAGTTACCATCACTCGCCCCTGTTCGTTTGCGAAAGTCAGTTGTTGTAGATCGGCGACTGAAAGCATCCCGCTTTCGACCGTCGTCAGGACGTCGATCGCTCGGCGCCGCAGACCCGCCGCGAGGGCCGGGTGAACATGCTCGTCAAGATAGAACCCGATTGGCATCGCGCACGGCCAGTCGCTCGACGAGTTTCGACGGGGTACGGCGCTTCATCTCCGCCACGAGCTGTTGGTCTTCTCGCATGTCCTGTCGAACTTGGGCTTGGTGGTCGTGGTAGTAGGCCAGCGCGGCGTAGACGGCGCTGAGTGTCAGTCCTGGATAGAGCGACACAATTTCGTCGGGGCTGAAGCCCATGCGCTCATGCCACTCAACTATATCCTGGACGCGAATGCGATGACCCGCGATCCGCGGCCGCCCGCCACAAACGCCTGGCGTGACCTCGACGTGCTCTGACGGTTTTTGGTCCATTGAGCTAGCCCTGCGTGTTCCGCCTATCGATTGTAGCTGGTCGGGCGCTCCCCGGCAATCCGGCGCAGCCCGCGCGGCGCGGTGCTCCTGTTGGCCCGGGTGGCCCGCCGATGCTAGACTCAATTCATGCGACGCGCCGTAATCGTGCAAGCTGTCCGGACGCCGATTGGGCGCTATGGCGGCGTGCTGGCTCGAGTTCGGCCGGATGATCTGGCCGCGCTGGTGATCCGCACGCTAGTCGAGCGCAGCGGGATCGATCCGAGGCTGATTGAGGATGTGTACCTCGGAGCGGCCAATCAGGCCGGCGAAGACAATCGCAACGTCGCGCGCATGGCCGCCTTGCTTGCTGGTCTGCCGGACACGGTACCGGGAGCCACAGTCAATCGACTTTGCGCATCAGGTTTGGAGGCGATCAACATCGCGGCGCGGATGATCGAAGCCGGCCACGGCGACGTGATGATCGCTGGCGGCGTGGAGAGCATGTCGCGGGCGCCGTTCGTAATGGCTAAACCGGAGGAGCCATTCAGCCGCACGCCGGAGGTGTATGACACCACCATCGGCTGGCGCTTCACGAACCCCAAGCTGGCGAAGATGTATCATCCATTTTCCATGGGTGAGACGGCGGAAAACGTTGCCAGGCGGTACGCGATTTCGCGCGAGGCTCAGGATCGCTTCGCATACGAATCACAGATGAAATGCAAGGCGGCGATGGAATCGGGGCGCTTCCGCGACGAGATCGTGCCGGTAGACGTCCCCTCCAAGGGCGGCAAAGGTGAGCCGATCCTGGTCGAGCATGATGAGCATCCTCGGCCGGACATAACGCTGGAGGCGCTGGCGAAGCTCAAGCCCGCCTTCGCGGCCGACGGCACCGTCACAGCCGGCAACTCGTCGGGTATTAACGACGGGGCCGCTGCGGTCCTGCTGGTGGATTCGAAAACGGCCGAGAAGCTCGGACTGACGCCGCTGGCCCTTGTCGGCCCCTCCGCAACCGCCGGCGTCGATCCGGCCTGCATGGGCCTCGGACCGATTCCAGCCACGCGCAAGGTTCTCGCGCGGGCTGGGCTGAAAGTGAGCGACGTCGATATAATTGAATTGAACGAGGCCTTCGCGTCGCAGGCGCTGGCGTGCATCCGCGACCTGGAGCTGGACCCGGCGAAGGTCAACGTCAACGGCGGCGCGATCGCCCTGGGCCACCCGCTCGGCTGCAGCGGCGCCCGGCTGATCGTGACCTTGGTGCACGAGCTGCGCCGCCGGAACGCGAAACGCGGGCTGGCGACGCTGTGTGTCGGTGTCGGGCAGGGAGTTTCGACGATCGTCGAACGGTGAGCGCAAATGACGGCGCAAGATCTGAAGCAACTGTTCCGAAGTCCGTTCAGACCATTTCGTATCGAGTTGTCGACGGGTCAACGCGTCCCGATCAGCGACCCGACCAAGGTCTGGTTAGGTCGTGATCTCTGTCGGATCGGTTTCTTTAAGCGCGACCTGCTCGACTACACGGTGCTAGTGCGCTTCGAGAACGTTGTGCGGACGCTCCCTGGGCGAGCTGCAGCGGAGCGACGCCGCCGCGGTAGGCGATAGCGGCACGAACGAGGAGTGCCCAATCGGATGAGTCCAGAAGATCTGAAGGAATGGTCGCGGCGCACGCCGTTCGAACCGTTCCATATGACGGTCACTACCGGGGAGGTATTCCACGTTCCCCGCCGGGAGGCAATCTGGTCGGTCGAACACGATGCACGATTGGCGTTTTCGATCGTGCAGACCCCAATCGTTCCGTTGATATCGCCTTGGAGCACATTGTAATGGTCGAAACCAACCCGACGCCCATAGACTTCAAGACGCTTCTCAAACCTCCGCCGGAGAATCCTCATGAGCGTTAGTGCAGGCGATGACATCAAAGTGGATACGCGGACCAACGACGACGACCCGGAAAAGCTGGCTGAGTTCCAGGAGCGCATCGACTCGGGCGACCTGATCGAGCGCGACGACTGGAAGCCGTGCGGCTACACGATGGGCATGCTGCGGATGGCCGAGCATCATGCGAATTCCGAGATCGTCGGCGCACTGCCGGAGGGCGAATGGATTACGCGGGCGCCATCGCTGCGGCGCAAGCTGGCACTGATCGCCAAGGTGCAGGACGAGGTCGGGCATGGGCAGATGCTTTATCGCGTTTCGCAGGACCTCGGCAAGCCGCGCGACCAGATGCTTCGAGATCTGATCGAAGGCCGCACCAAGTATCACAACGTCTTCAACTACCCCGCGCCCACCTGGGCCGACGTGGCCATGATCCAGTGGCTGGTGGACGGCGCCGCGATTATGAACCAGAAATCGTTGGCCGACGGCTCCTAC
>DASXUA010000345.1:0-2788 GCA_036505095.1 Phycisphaerae bacterium | reverse complement strand
AACGAGACGCTCTTTGCCAAAGACGTCGGCAGCTATCCGCAGGCGGCCCGCCTGCAAAACGGCGTCGGCAAGTTCTTCCTGATGCGGGGCCGGGCGCGCGCCGCGCTGCCGCATTTGAAGCGCGCGGTCGAGATTTCACCGCGCACGCCGGGATTCTATTACGATCTGAGCCAGGTGCATGCCATGCTGGGCGCCTGGGGCCAAGCCGAGGAGTCGGCCGACGCCGCGCTGAAACTCAGCCCCACGGTTCGCAGCTACAACCAGAACCTCGAGGACATCCAGCGCCTGCTAGGCAAGGCCAACCCGTTATTGCAGCGCCCGCTGCCCGAGGCCGAAAAGCTGGCGGCCGAACGTCCGGATGATTTCGAGGCCCAGTACGGGCTCGGTCTGGCGCTGGTGCACGCCGGGAAACCGGTGCAGGCGATCGTTGCGCTGCGCCGCGCGGTCGCGCTGGATTCCAGTCGCGAAGATGCGCACCTGGAACTGGCGGTGCAGTTGATCACCACGGAACGCCTGCCGGAGGCGCTGTCGGAACTGAACCTCGTCGTGGGGCGCGCGCCGAACAACTGGCGCGCGCATACGAACCTGGCGGCCGTGCTGGCCCGGCTGCAGCGCGCGGATGAGGCGCTGGAGCATGCGCGGACGGCCAATCGCCTGGCGCCGGGACGGATCGAGACCTGGTTCAATCTGGCGCATACGTTGGACGCCGGCGGTCATTACGAGGAAGCCCTGGCAACCTATGGGATTATTCGAGATGGATTGTCGGAGAGCGATCCGCAGCGTGCGCTGATTGAAGGGTTCATCAGCGACCTCGAAAGGCGGAGGCGCTGACGCCATTCGAAGATTGCATGCCGCGCGGAGGTCACCCCCGACTGGCGTCGGGGGTTCTGACACGCGACGCCGGCGGCGCTGACGTCATTCGAAGATTGCACGCCGCGCGGAGGTCACCCCCGACTCGCGTCGGGGGTTCTGACACGCGATTGCGGTGCTCAGCGACGCTGGGTGCGGCCGAGCAGATACAGCAGCAGGATCGCGCCGGCCAGTGCCATCACGAGCCGCCCGAGCAAACCGTAGGCCACCAGGCCGACGACGCGGAAGAGCAGACCGCCAATCAAGGCGCCCAAGACGCCGATGAGCAGGTTTCCCAGCAGCCCGAAGCCGCGCCCGCGCGTGATCTTACCCGCCAACCAGCCGGCCAGCAGCCCGATGATTAGAAATGCGATCAGCTCCATAGCTCATCCTGGCGATTCACGCAGCGCACTTTACGCTCGATTCGTGCGGCCGCAAGTCGGACGCAGGGCACGGCCGCCGGAGTGCCGATATACTGGTATCCGTGCCCACCCGTCATCCAGGGGCACGCGGAGGGCTTGCCATGACGCGTTCGACCCAGGCACCTCTATCCCGTATGACCGCGATCCTCTTGGCGCTGCTCGCAGCGACCCCTTTGACTGCGCGCGGGCAGCAAGGTTTCTGCCTGGCCGATGCCAACGGCGACGGGCATCCGCTGTTTGGGAATCCGGAGGTGATGCTCAATCCCTTCGATGATCTGCTGGGCTTCACCAGCACGCTGCCGACCTGGGGCGCGCTCGGGGATCTCGACGGCGACGGCGATCTGGATGCGGTGGCCACCTATGCCCGCGAACACCCCATCGACGCTGAGCAGAGCAGCCTGGTCGTGCTGCTGAATGCCGGTGACGGCGTGTTTCACTCCGACGCGCGCTACGAATGCGGCGATTATCCCGGCTCGGTGGCGATTGGCGATCTTGACGGCGACGGCCTGAATGATCTGGCGGTGACCAATACCTACAGCGGACAAGTCTCGGTGCTGATCAACGCTGGGGGCGGGCATTTTCCCACGCACGTCGGCTATTTTTCGGGCGGATTGCCGCGTTCCGTGGTGATCGCCGATCTGAACGGCGACGGGCTCCCGGACCTGGCGGTGTTGAACGTCGGGACGGACGACATCGCGATCTTCCTCAACTCGGGCAGCGGCACGTTCACGCACCTGGCCAACTACCCGGCCCTGAACATTCCGGAGGAGTTGATCGACTTTGACTACTACAGCTTCGGCGGTCCGCAGCTTTCGGCCGGCGACGTGGATGGCGATGGCGACGTCGACCTGGTAACGCCGGGAGTTTTTCCGAATGGACTGTACGGGCTCGCCGTCATGTTCAACAACGGGCATGCGGGGTTCACCACGCCGGTGTTCCACGCTACGGGTGGGTTCTCTTGGAGCAGCGCGCTCGGGGACCTTGATGGGGACGGCGATCTCGACCTGGTAGCACCGAATCCGACCTCTGAGACTTCTACCATCGCGGTTCTGCTTAATCCGGGCACCGGGAACTTCGCCCCGCATACGGACTACAGCGTGGAATATGCGGGTCCCTGTGGGTGTTACAATCCGCGCTCGCTCGCCATGGGCGATCTGGATGGCGATGGCAACTTGGACGTGGCAGTGGGCCTGTTCGGTTACGACGTCGTGGTGCTTGCCGGGGCTGGCAACGGCACGCTGGGGGCGCCCCTGCGATACGCAGTCGCCCCGGACCCGCGCGTGGTGGCGTTGGGCGACGTGAACGGCGACGGTCATCTCGACCTGGCCGCGCTCACCTTTGGATACGCGGAAGATAAGCTCGCCATCCGCATGAACGATGGCACGGGCACGCTGATCACGGACGGCGCTTACCCAGACTCCCTCGCTTTGAGCGGGCCAACGGATTGGCCGAATACCTACCAGATCGCGTTTGTCGATATTGATTCGGACGCTGACTTGGACGTCGTGGTCCTCAAT
>DASXUA010000344.1:0-7754 GCA_036505095.1 Phycisphaerae bacterium | reverse complement strand
TCAAGGACCTGTTCGCCAAGAAGGCCGCGACACCGGTCAGCCTGCAGATGGCCTACAACGAGCTGCAGGACGGGCTCCGCGCGGGCACCGTCGCCTCCGCCACCTTCGGGCTCTATCGCTACCGCGGCTTGAAGGCGGCCGTGGCCAACGACCTCGCCTGGGCACCGGCGCCTTCGGTGCAACCCGACGACAAGCACGCGGTGTACGGCTTTCAGCTCTGCATCAACAGCCATTCGCCGCGCCAGGGCGCCGCATGGGAGTTCGTCAAGTTCATGACCAGCCCGGCGGCTCAGGCGCTCGCGGCGCGCGGCGGCGAAGTGGTGGCGCGCGCCAGCGCCTACCAGGACGCGTACTTCAAGACGGCGGATGCCGAGGACCAGCTGGGCTGGAGGGCGCTGGTAGAAAAGCGCGGTCGCATGGTGAACTATTCGATCATCCTGACGACCTTCCAGCAGATCTGCGGCGAAGCCTTCCAGCGCATGATCCTGCGGGACCTGGCGCCGGCGGCGGTGGCGCAGGAGGTGCGCACGCGCTACGCCGACGCGCTGGCCAAGGCCTGATGCCGCAGCCGGACTTCATGCGAAGCCGCCCGCACGTCAACATCGCGCCGCAATGCATCCCACCCCGCATATCACAGGAACAACGCGGCTCTATGGGTTGGTCGGCGATCCACTGACGACAGCCAAGTCGCCCGAACTGTTGAACCGGCTCTTCATCGAACGGCGCGCAGACGCGGCTTGCGTCCCGTTTGTGGTGAAGGCAGATGACCTGTCCGCATTCGTCACCGGTGCACGAGCGATGGGGAATCTCTCGGGCATGCTGGTCACGATGCCTCACAAACAAAAGACGCTGGCATTGGTCGACGAACTGCATCCGACTGCCCGTGAGGTCGGCGCACTCAACGTCATCCGTTGCGATGACGATGGACGCTGGGTTGGTGCCATGTTCGACGGGCTCGGCTGCGTGCTGGGAATGCAATGGGAAGGCCATCACCCGGCGAACAAATCCGTTCTTCTGGTTGGAGCGGGGGGCGCCGGCAGGGCCATCGCATTCGCGGTCGCTTCCGCAGGTGCCCGGACACTGACGATATTCGACGTCGACGAGCGTCGCGCCGACGAACTCGCCAAGTCCGTCGCCGCCGCGACCGGTTGCAAAGCACTTTTTGGCGCACCCGATCCACGGGGATGCGAGATCGTCATCAATGCCACGGCGTTGGGCATGAAGCCCAACGATGCCATGCCCGTGGATCCTGGTCGGCTCGAACCCGGCAGCATCGTCGTGGACATCATCAATGCGCCGGACCCGACGCCGCTTTGCCGCGCCGCCCGTGAGCGTGGTTGTCGCACTCAGGATGGCCGCCCGATGCACGAAGGACAGGCGGTGCATGCCCTGCGCTTCTTGGGCTTCGACTATCTCCCCGAGGGGAGGTCCGCACCAGACATGGGGAAAAACGGATGAAGATCGCCTTGCTCGAGGCCAGCCATTGGCATGTCCCGTTGTACCTCGACCCGCTCGAGGCGAGCGGGATCGAGGTGGTGGCCGTTTCCGATGCGGAGCAAGCAAAGGGGCGGGCCATTGCAGCGCGGTTCGGAAGTACGCTGTATTCATCGAGCAATGATCTGCTCGATCGCGAAGAAGTCGATTTTGCGTTCGTGTTCGGTCGCCATTCCGAAATGCCGGCGCTCGCCGAAGCCGTGATCGCACGCAGGATTCCATTCGCGCTGGAAAAACCTTGCGGGGTCAGCATGTCGCAGGTCACCGGGCTGCGGAAACTGGCCGAGGAAGCCAACGTCTACTGCGCGGTACCGTTCATCTTTCGCATGAGCGACCTGCTCAGCGCCCTCGAAGGCGCCGAGAGCCGCATCCCCTCGGACTTCAACTACATGTCGTTCCGTTTCATTGTGGGTCCACCCGACCGCTATGAATCTGCAGGTGCAGGCTGGGCGCTCGATCCGGTGTTCTCCGGTGGGGGATCGACGATCAATGTCGCCACGCATTTCATCGACCTCTTCAGGTTGCTGACCGGCAAGGAAATCGCTCGAGTCTCGGCCACCATGAACTCGCGAACGCACCGACGCGCCGTCGAGGACTATTCCCTGCTGACTATGCAAACCGAAGATGGCGTGACCGGGCTCGTGGAGACCGGATACAGCTTTCCCAGCACGCCTGACGAGCAGCGAGAGTTCTCGTTCACCCTTTCATCGGATCGCATGTACGCGAAATCCGGCCCCGACCGGATCGAGATTCGGGACCGGAACAGTCTGGCGACCGGCACCCGAAGTCTTCGTCTGCGGCTGGAGACCGACGTCTACTACCCCTTGTTCGTCAAGCGGGTGCTTGCGGAATGCCGCACAGGTGCAAAGCCGATCGCGTCATTGCGCGATGCCGAGGCCATGATGCAGGTCATGGACGCGGCCTACGCGTCGGCCCGGCAAGGGGGCGCGCCACAGACTCTTGTGCCGATCGGCTGAAAGTAATTCATGAGCAAATCCGCGCGATACCCAGGTCCGTTGTCGCTTGCCGAAGCGAAATCCAAGCTTGTTCTCACCCCCCTCGAAGACAGCCGTTTTCACCGCGATGGTCCTCGCGCCAATGTCGAGTATCGGGATCTCGGAATGGCGGATGCGTCGGACGGTCGCATCAGCGCCAAGCACATCCGCGCTATCCAGCCTTTCGGCGAAGAGACCGGTTGGCATTGGCACGACATGACCGCGCATTTCGTGTATGTGCTCAGAGGCTGGGTCGAATTTCGCTTCGACGGCATCACCGAATCGGTAACCGTCGTTGCCGGCTCCTGTCTCAGTCAGCCCGCCGGCGTGGCGCACAACGTCATTGGGCAGTCCGACGACCTCGAGCTCATCGAGATCAACATGCCCGCGGACTATGTGACGCTCGAAATGCCGTCCCTGAGTGGCCGCGGCGCGACCAAGGCCCGATGATGTCGCAGCTCGACTTGGCAGGCACCCTGCCCGAAGACGGCGACAAAGCGCTGCTGGTCGGCCGACTCTGGCAACCCGGCGTCGGCCCGGTCGTGGTGGCCTATCACGCTGGCGCACTGCACGACCTGTCGCGCCTGGCGGCAACCACCAGCGACCTGTTCGAACTGGACGACCCGGCCGCGGCGGTCCGTGCCGCGCTGGCAGGCGCTCCGCGCATCGCCGAGTTCGCTGCCGTTCTTGCCAACAGCGACGAAGCCTTGCGCAAGTCCGACCAGGCCTGGCTGCTGGCGCCCAACGACTTGCAGGTGGTCAAGGCCAGCGGCGTGACCTTTATCGAAAGCCTGCTCGAACGCGTCATCGAAGAACAGGCGCGCGGCGATGCGAGCAAGGCCGAAGGCATCCGTCAGGCGCTCACCGGCATCCTGGGCGCCAACCTGGCCGGCATCGTGCCGGGCTCGGCCGAAGCCGAGCGCGTCAAGCGGGTGCTGATCGCGCAAGGGGCCTGGTCGCAGTACCTCGAAGTCGGCATCGGCCCCGATGCCGAACTCTTCACCAAGGCGCCGGTGCTTTCCTCGCTGGGGACCGGCAGCACCGTGGGACTGCACCCTGGATCGTCCTGGAACAACCCCGAGCCCGAGGTCGTGCTGGCGGTCAACAGCCGAGGCCTGGTCGTGGGCGCATCTCTCGGCAACGACCTCAACCTGCGCGACTTCGAAGGCCGCAGCGCCTTGCTGCTCGGCAAAGCCAAGGACAACAACGGCTCGTGCGCGATCGGGCCGTTCGTGCGGCTGTTCGACGCCGGGTTCGGCATCGCCGACGTTCGGCGCGTCGAGCTGGCGATGCGCGTCGAAGGTCTCGAAGGCTTCACTATGCACGGCTCCAGCTCGCTCGCGAAGATCAGCCGCGACCCGCTGGACATCGTGTCGCAGGCCATCGGTGCGCACCATCAGTATCCAGACGGCTTCATGCTGTTCTTGGGCACGATGTTCGCACCGACCCAGGACCGCCATGGCTCGGGCCTGGGCTTCACGCACGAAGTGGGAGATGTGGTGAGCATCGCAACCCCGAAGCTCGGCATGCTGGTCAATCGCGTGGACCGGAGCGACCGCATCGCGCCGTGGCGCTTCGGTATCCGGGACCTGATGCGCAACCTGGCGAGGCGCGGCCTGCTGACCGCAACGGAGCAACGGGCATGCTGACACCGGTCGAAGAAGCCGCTACGACATCGCTCGCGCCAACCGGCGCACGTGTGATTCGCCTTCATCCTGAAGACGATGTGGTGATCTCGTTGGACCAGCTCGTCTCGGGGGTCTTCATCGCCAGCGAGAACGTCACCGCGCTGGGGCTGATCCCACCCGGCCACAAGATGGCGACCCGCGCCATCGAGGTCGGCAGCCCGGTTCGGCGCTACGGCCAGATCATCGGCTTCGCCAGCCAGTCGATCCGCGCCGGCCAGCATGTTCACTCCCACAACCTGGCGATCGGCGAGTTCACGCGCGACTACGCCTTCGGCACCGACGCGCGCGTGACGCCGGCCGTGACGCGGCCGGCCACCTTCAGCGGGATCGTGCGCGCCGACGGCCGCATCGCGACGCGCAACTACATCGGCATACTGACCTCGGTGAATTGCTCGGCGACGGTTGCGCGCGCGATTGCCGATCACTTCCGTCGCGACATCCATCCCGAAGCCCTCGCCGCGTTTCCGAACGTCGATGGCGTGGTGGCGCTGACGCACGGTTCGGGCTGTGCGGTCGACCCCCAGGGCGAAGGCCTGGCGATCCTGCAGCGCACGCTGGGAGGCTACGCGTGCCATCCCAACTTCGCCAGCGTGTTGATGGTGGGCCTGGGCTGCGAAACGAATCAGATCCCCAGGCTGCTCGCCACCCAGGGCCTGAGCGAGAGCGCGGGCCTGCAGGCGTTCACGATCCAGGACAGCGGCGGCACAACCAAGGCGATTGCCGCCGGCATCGAGCGGATCCGCCAGATGCTGCCGCGTGCGAACCAGGTCGAGCGCAAGCGGGTGCCCGCGAGCCACCTGGTCGTCGGTCTTCAGTGCGGCGGCTCGGACGGCTATTCGGGCATCTCGGCGAACCCGGTGCTTGGCGCGGCAGTGGACTTGCTGGTGGCGCACGGCGGCACCGCGATCCTGTCGGAAACCCCCGAGATCTACGGCGCCGAACACCTGTTGACGCGGCGGGCCGCCACACCGGAAGTGGGCCGCAAGCTGGTCCAGCGCATTCGCTGGTGGGAGGACTTCTGTGCCCGCAATGGCGCCTCGATGGACAACAACCCGTCGGCCGGCAACAAGGCCGGCGGCCTGACGACGGTGTTGGAGAAGTCCTTGGGCGGCATTGCCAAAGGCGGGTCGACCAACCTGACCGAAGTCTACGAATACGCGCAGCCGGTCAAGACACCCGGCCTGGTGTTCATGGATACACCGGGCTACGACCCGGTTTCTGCGACGGGACAAGTGGCCGGTGGCGCGAACCTGATCTGCTTCACCACCGGGCGCGGGTCGGCCTACGGCTGCGCGCCCTCGCCTTCGGTGAAGCTCGCGACCAACACCGCGCTCTGGCAACGTCAGTCCGACGACATGGATCTGAACTGCGGCGCGGTTCTCGACGGCAGCAAGACCATCGACGAACTCGGCACCGAACTGTTCCAGCTGCTGCTCGATACCGCTTCGGGCCAGCGCTCGCGCAGCGAACTGCATGGCTATGGCCAAAATGAATTCGTGCCCTGGCAGATCAGCGTCGTGACCTGAAGCCCATCCCTTCCCTTTTCTGATGTGCCTGAGCCGATGAGCCAACACCGACACTTTATCGACGGACAGTGGGTCGCCGGATCCACGGCCAGCCGCAACGTCAACCCCTCTGACCTCTCCGACACGGTGGGCGAGTACGCCATGGCCGACGTCGCGCAACTTGAGGCTGCGGTGCAAGCCGCGCAAGCTGCCTTCCCGGCCTGGTCCGCTTCTGGAATTCAAGCGCGCAGCGATGCGCTCGACAAGATCGGCAGCGAAATCCTGGCGCGCCGCGAGGAGTTGGGGACGCTGCTGGCTCGCGAAGAAGGCAAGACCAAGCCCGAAGCGGTCGGCGAGGTCACGCGTGCGGGCCACATATTCAAGTTCTTCGCCGGCGAATGCCTGCGCCTGGCGGGCGAACTGCTGCCTTCCGTGCGGCCGGGCATCGGCGTCGAGATCACGCGGGAACCTATCGGCGTAGTCGGCCTGATTACGCCATGGAACTTTCCTCTCGCCATTCCCGCGTGGAAGACAGCGCCGGCACTGGCCTTCGGCAATTGCGTGGTGCTCAAGCCCGCTGACATCGTGCCCGGCAGCGCCTGGGCGCTGGCTGAAATCATTTCGCGCTCCGGACTTCCGCCCGGCGTTTTCAATCTGGTGATGGGCCGCGGCAGCGTCATCGGCGAAGCGATGGTGCAGAACAGGGGCATCGCAGCGATCAGCTTCACTGGCTCGGTTGGCGTGGGCTCGCGCATCGCGCAGAGCGCGGTGAAGAGCTTCAAGAAGGTCCAACTCGAGATGGGTGGCAAGAACCCACAAGTCGTGCTCGACGATGCCGATTTGGCGCAGGCGGTGGAGCTGAGCGTGCAAAGCGCGTTCTATTCCACCGGCCAGCGGTGCACTGCGTCGAGCCGCCTGATCGTCACCGAAGGGATCTACCCGCGCTTCGTCCAGGCGATGACGGAACGTATGGCGCGTATCAAGGTCGGCGATGCGCTGGCCGCCGGCACCGACATCGGGCCGGTGTCGTCGCAGGCGCAGCTGGAGCAAGACTTGGACTATGTCGCGATCGCAAAGGCCGAAGGCGCCGTGCTTGCCGCGGGCGGCGAACGTCTGAGGGCCGACACCGAGGGCTACTTCATGTCACCGGCGCTGTTCAGCGAAAGCACGCCCGACATGCGCATCAGCCGCGAAGAGGTGTTCGGGCCGGTGGCCAACATCCTGCGGGCGAAGAACTACGAAGAGGCGCTGTCGCTGGCCAACGACACCGAGTTTGGCTTGTCGGCCGGCATCGCGACCACGTCGCTCAAGCACGCCACACACTTCAAGCGGCACTCGCAGGCTGGCATGGTCATGGTGAACCTGCCGACCGCAGGCGTCGACTACCACGTGCCCTTCGGCGGCCGAAAGGGATCGAGCTACGGCCCGCGAGAGCAGGGCCGGTACGCGGCCGAGTTTTACACCACTGTCAAGACGGCATACACGCTGGCCTGAATCGGCCGGGTTGGTGAACCCGGCCCGTTCATGGTCTCCATGATTGATTGAGCGATTGAGCGGTTGCGGCCCCGGCTGCGACTCGACGTGCGCGGTCCGCGAGCACCTGCGCGGCACGTCGGAGGGCAGCCATCGGCGCAAGGCCGTGCCAAATATCGCTGCGGCGAATCGCTTGCAGGTCGAAGCCAGGCAACGACCGCGCTGAATCAACTCCTCAGTTGGGTCGCGGGCCGCTCGAGCGTTGGGTCACCCGTCACTCCTTTGCGTTGATGAGGACCACGTCGTGGTCCACAGCGAGCGCCGGCGCGCCTGCGGCGGGTCCCACCCTTGATCCGGTGGTCCTCTGGAGGGCCGCGTGCGGGGACATTCCGCAGTTCCGTCAGCGCAGCAACGGGCCTCTCACGAGGACCGATGGAGGCCCATCCGGGTGGCCGGCAGCGCGGCTCACGTTTTGGTAGTCAACTCAAAACGTAGGCGCGACGCGGGTTTGCGCTGAGCCCGTTTTCCGATTTTCCATAATTTGCCTCTTTTTGAGGCACCGAAATGAGAACGCCGACGAAGCTAAGTGCTTGTCGGCG
>DASXUA010000343.1:0-3919 GCA_036505095.1 Phycisphaerae bacterium | reverse complement strand
TGACCCCGGCGCTGCGTCCTCCGGCGGACCGGCTCGCGCCTGGGCCTCAGCCGCTCTGGCATACCGGGCCACTGTCTCGCGGTCCACGCCCAGACAGGCCGCGATCCGCCGATACGACCAGCCCTGCCCCGCCAACGTGATGATCGTCTGTTGCACCGCCATCTTCAGTCGATTCGCCACCCTGCCAGCACTCCTTTCGGAAAGCTGAACAGGCTACTGGCTGAATCCTCGCCTCCAGGCGGTGGCGGGTTTTCAACTGATAATCACTGGCGGCTTTTGGGTGATGACCAACAGTACCGCAGGAGCACGGTCTGGCCCTGATGGGAGTTCTGAAGCTTGGGAACGCTATCATTGCTGTCCGACCGCACCTTGTCCTGAAGGAGTTAAGAAATGACTCGGCACACACTCCTGCGCACCGGCTCGATCTTGGTTCTTCACGCGGCAGCTCTCGCCGACGCGGAGGTGCTGGTTTCCATCGCCACTCCGGACGGCGTGCCAGAGTCCGGTTTTCAGGCCGGCGATCTGCTCACGTTGCCGGTCACCGTGCAGGGGGACTTGATTGCAGGACTATGCGCGATCGACTTCGACTTGGCTTGCAGCCAATTGCGACGCCGCGCAGATCGTGTCGGTGGCCTTTCGTCCGGCGTTCTCGCTGGTCATCCCGGGCGCCACCACACCGCTTCCGGGGCCTGCGTACCATACAGCGCGGATGCGGCGATCAATGGCTACGCCCTGGCCGTCATCTCAAACTCGCCAAGCCAGGTCCTGTCGCAGGCCAGCGCACCAAGCGGCGGCGTCTGGGCGGCTGCCCAGCATTTCACGACCTTGGACCTGTGCGGCACCCTCGGCCAACCGGTCCCCGCGCCCGAATACGGCGAAGACCTCTACCTTTGCGACACCGTAACGGGCGATGTGGCAGGCAGCGGCGCGGCCGACGGGCACCTGCTGGATTTTACGCCGCAAGCCACAGGCGCGTTGATCCTGCATCTGAGCGTATGGTCGGCGGACGAATCCGGGGCGTACGTCGTCGAGGGTCAGGCAGAAATCACACTGCAGGCCGAGTAGCTAAAGATACTCGTACTTGCGAAGCACGTTTTCGAGTTTGTGGCGCCCGTCCTCGGACAGCGGGCACAAAGGCAATCGAAATTCCTCAGCGATCAGCCCCTGCATGGCGAGCGACGTCTTGATGGGCAGCGGGTTGGGGCCGAGCGCCGCCATGGCCTGATAGAGCGCGAACTGCTTGCGATGCAGGCCGCGCGCCCGTTCGTAATCGGCGCTCGCGGCGGCATCGACCAGGGCCTGGACCTCAGACGGAATCAGATTGGCCAGCACGCTCACCACGCCGACGGCCCCCACGCTCATCAGCGGCAGCGTCAGCGAGTCATCGCCGCTGAGAATATCGATGTCGCACATGCCGGCCAACTCGCTGGCGCCGTCGATCGACCCGGTGGCATGTTTGACGGCCACGTATTGTGGATAGGCCGCGCGCAGCCGCGCGATCGTCTCGGGCTTGATCTCGATTCCACAGCGGATCGGGATGTTGTAGAGCACCAGCGGCAGCTCGACCGCATCGGCGATGGCGGCAAAATGGCGGAAGAGACCCTCCTGCGTGGGCCGGTTGTAATAGGGGGCCACGAGCAAGGCCGCGTCGGCGCCCGCATCGCGGGCATGTTTGGTCAACCGAATCGCTTCGGCCGTGCAGTTCGAGCCGGTGCCGGCCAGAACTGGTTTGCGTCGGGCGTTGCGCGCGATAACGGCCTCGATGACCCGATCGTGCTCGGCGTGCGAGAGAGTCGGCGACTCGCCGGTCGTTCCGCACGGAACGAGCACATCCGTGCCGGCCTCGATCTGCCGGTCCACCAGCCGCTCCAGCGCCGGCCAATCCACTTCGCCGCTGCGGAAGGGTGTCACCAGCGCGACCATCGAGCCACGGAGTTTGACCATTTGATTCAACTGAAATCCCTTTCGACTTCGTGCACCATCTCGCATCTGTAGCGTCGGGCCTCGTGCCCGGCGCTCGCGCCAGCGCCGCCCACAAGGGGCGACGCTACACTGCACCTACTTCACCGTAACGTCCAGCGCGATATCGAGCGTGCGCGGCGTCCGCGCGAGCACGCGCTCATAAGCGTCGAGCCACATCTCCGTGGCGTGCAGCGTGGCCTTGTGCGGCTCGGCAAATTCGGGCTCCTCGATGACCTCCTTGCGATACGCGGCCACGTGACCGGCGGCGCGCGTGACGCGGCTCAGCGCGTTGGCCAACTGCGCGGCGGCCTGCGAGGTTGGAAGCGGGCCGGCGCACGCCAGGTTGAATCCTTGCCCCAACTCGGCCGCGGAAACCGACAAGGTGTTCATGGTGCCATCCGAAATCGTCGCCGCGCCGGCGGGCAAACCGCCGACTTGCAGGATCATATGGCAATAGCGCCCCGCCGGATTCAAATCCCACCAGGCTGGTCCGCGCTCGCCGAGGTCCCAGGTGATCGGCAGCGACTTCAGAACGATACGCCGCGTGTCGTCACTCACCCGGATCAGCTCGGCGGTTCCAGCGCTTGATTCCGCCGAACCGCTGTTCCATTCAAACCGAATCCGCACATCCAGCGGTTCTGCTCCGAAGCCCTCCAGCAGCATTCCGGCGGTCAGGTTGACGGCCAGCGCATTGACCAGCGCCTCGCGTCGGACAGCGCTCTCGCGCGGGTCCTTGCCCTGAACCGGGTACGTGCGGATTCGATCGGCATGAGTTTCGCAGAAGCGCTTCATCGCCGTGTGCGCGTCAATGACGTCGGCATCGTTGCTCTTCGCGACGCGACGGAGGCACTCAGCCATTTTGGCGATCGCTTGATCGAGGAGACGTCCGGCCTCGTCGGCCGTGCTTGCACCGTATGGAAACGTGAGCACTTTGTTCAAATCCATCGCAGCCGGCTGTTTTTGTTTCTTGGCCGCCGCCGCGACGGCGCTCAGTTGCGCGGCCTCGGTATATGAAGGCAAGAACGGTCCTGTCGGCGTTACGATCAGGACTTTAGCGCGGACCGCAGCAGCGCGACTCAGCATCACCGCCACGTCCTTCTCGAAGGTCGCCAGCGTCGCATCGTCGGGAAGCTTTTCCTCGGAGATAACGGCCGGGCCCAGCGCGAGCACCACAATCTTCGGCTCGTTCCAGCTCAGCAGATCGGTGAAATCCGGTGTCGCGTCCTGGACGGAGCTGGTGCGGCGGATTTCGAAGTGCCGCATGCTCACCGCGCGGCGGGGATAGCGTAGCGCAAAAAACGATTCGACGCGCTCGGCAACGGCCGAAGAGCGCGCCCCGATGTCGCCGTAGAACACGACGCGGTCGCCGTCTTTGAGGCTGGGCTCCGCGCGGGCCATCGCGGCCGTCGCCAGCAGGACCAGCAGAGCGGTTCTCATCCCGTGCCCTCCCGTGGCGCATGTTGCACCAGCAGCATTTTCATCTGCGCAACAGCTTCGCGCATACCTACGAAAAGGGCGCGCGCGACGATCGCGTGCCCGATATTGAACTCCTCGAAACCCGGCAACGCCGCGACTGTCGGCACATTGCGATAGGTCAACCCATGTCCGGCATGAACGTGCAGGCCACAGCCGCACCCGACGGCGATCGCCGCGGAAAGCGCGTCCAGGCTGGATTTGATGTCGGAGTCAGACCGGGCATGCGCGTAGGCGCCGGTCCACAGTTCGACTGCGTGGAAGCCAATGTCGGCCGACGCGCGCACCTGGTCTTCGATGGGTTCAATGAACGCGCTGACGACAATGCCCTGCTCGCGCAGCCGCCGGACGGCCGCCTGCACACGCAGTCGCTGGCGAATGACGTCCAAGCCGCCTTCGGTGGTGATCTCTTCGCGCCGTTCGGGAACCAGGGTGCATTGATCGGGGCGGATGCGGCAGGCGATTTCGACGATCTCATCGGCCG
>DASXUA010000342.1:0-4516 GCA_036505095.1 Phycisphaerae bacterium | reverse complement strand
AGCTCGACGATCCGCCCCTGCTGCGGGTCGATAGCGCTCAGGCGTGTCAGGGCCTCATCCAGGGCAATCAGATCAAGTCCACGCTGGCTGGCGGCGATGCACGCCTCATCCAGTGCCACCTGCGGCTCACCACGGCCGCGTTTGTCGGCCTGCTGACCCCGCGCGTGATCCACGAGAATGCGGCGCATCATCTGCGCGGCGATGCCGAAAAAGTGCGCGCGGTTGCGCCAGTGAACGCGGTTCTGGTCAACCAGCCGCAGATAGGCCTCGTGCACCAGCGCCGTGGTCTGCAAGGTGTGGTCGCGGCGCTCGCTGCGCAGGGCACGGTCAGCCAGCTCTCGCAGCTCGTCATAGACCAGCGGCAGGATGCGGTTCAGCGCAGCAGGATCGCCTTCGCCGTACTCGGCCAGCAGTTGCGTCACCGTCCCGGGTGCAGTCGTCGCCATGCGAAGCTCCTGGAAGCGAATACGAGTGGCAACGGGCGGTGTTGCGCCCATTATCGCGTTCCCCCGTGATGGTCGCAATGCATCCTTCGGTCGTGACGGGAATGCGCTGCAAGGTGAGCCATTTTCCGCGCCGATCTCGCGTACAGGATCGGACGGCCAAGGCGGACGCCAGCGGCGCCGCAGGCGGCCCGAGTGCCGACGAATGGCCGGACGGGAGAAATGAAATGAAAACCAGACGAGTGCCAACATACATCGCATGGGTATCGTGCGCACTGGCGGCGTGCCCCGGGGCATATGGTCAATCAAACCCGCCGGCCAGTGAGCGCGAGGTGCTTGTGCGGGTGGTGACGCAATGGAATGACGCCTGCAGCGGCAGCCGCCGGACTTCCTGGGATGACATGGTGCGCGCCTGGTACAACGAGATCACTGATGGCGATGCGGCTCCGGGCGGGCACGGAAACCGGGCCTGGGTGGCGGACGGCTTCTACCAGAACGGCAACATGGTGGATAGCGATTTCACCGACCCGGATCTGGTGGCATGGGGTAACGACGATGGCAACGACCGCCTCGACGACGTGGATGTGGCCATGCTTGCTTTTCACGGCAAGGACGCCAACGGATCGCGCTGGTACGGCAAGATGCGCGTGAACGAGGCCGGAGGCGGCGACTGTAAGGCCGAGCAGGATCATATCCAGCTTGGCGATACCGATCTGGAATTCCTGCATCTCTCGTCTTGCGAGAGCATGAACGAAGAATCGTGGTGGCCCGAATGGTCGGACAGCTTTGCCGGCTTGCATCAGATCGACGGCTTCCATGGACTCATGTGGATCAGCGGATCCTACAACGATCGATATCGCGATTTCGCCGACGACGCATTCGACATGAGCATCGCCGATGCGTGGATCGACAACCACTATGACCCGGCCCATTGGTACGAGGCTCAGTCCTATGACCATTGCCCGGTGGCGCGCGGTGTCGGCACCGGCGAGGAGGACTGCGACGATCGCATGTCCAATGAGCGATACGACCACGTGTACAGCGATATCGCTGCTGAAGATATCGGGTTCGACGAAGTCATTTATATCAGTGGCTGTGATCCCAAGTCCGAAGGCGCACTGCCCTGATCAGGGCAAATGGAGAGATGGCAATGAAACGATGCTCTACATTCACTTACCTCGCGGCGTGTGCGCTGCTGGCCCCAGCGGCGACAGCTCTGGCACAGTCCGGACCGGGTCAATACACGGCGCAAGTAGACGCGGCGTTGCCGCAGTTCACGACTCAGATCGTGGCGACACCCCCGGGACCGGATTGGCTGGCGAACGTATCGGTGGCCACCGTGGCCAATGCTGTTCAGGATCTGCCGCCTCCGAGCCAGATCGTTCAGCAGGGAGCGCTCACCGAGGCGCGGAACAGCGCGGGAACGATCTTCATCAAGATCGATCGCGATCGTGGGCGCATCCGCTATGCAAATTCGACGCGGCGCTTCGACTGGAGCACATCGCCGCATACGTCGGTGCCCGACACCACGGCGTCGGCGATCGTCACGCAGATGCTTGGCATCCTGGGTGTACCCGCCTCCGAGGGAACTCCGCTGGATATCGACACCGTGAATGGGCAGCAATACTCGCGCGCCACCGGCTCGGCGCTGCCCGTCTATCAGCGCGAACGTCTGGTCACGATCGATCGCATGATCAACGGCTACCCGGTGTACGATTCGACGGTTCGTGCGGCGGTCTCCAATACGGGCCAGATCGCGCGACTGCTGGTCCGCTGGCCGCGCTTCATCATGCCGACCGGCCAGCAGTTGCGGAGCCGCGCCAACGTGGTAAGTGAGCTCGCCCAGCGCATCTTCGATGCTCAACAGGGCGCGCCGGTCGAGCTGACCATTGGCCTTTACTACGTGCGATTCGGCGCCGTGTACCGTCCAGCGGCCGTCATGTTCTTCTCGGAAGCGGCGACGACGACCGTGGAAGAGGACTCCGGCGTAGTCGAGATCGTTCCGCTCG
The DNA here is from genome assembly GCA_036505095.1 of Phycisphaerae bacterium. Classification (GTDB taxonomy): domain Bacteria; phylum Planctomycetota; class Phycisphaerae; order UBA1845; family UBA1845; genus DASXUA01. The sequence goes on along the minus strand of DASXUA010000342.1, from coordinate 2,064 downwards.
TCATCATGCCGGCTGATGGAGATGTCGATGGCGTGCCGGATACGACCGACAATTGTCTCGCGGATCCGAACACCAGTCAGGCCGATCGTGACGGCGACGGCGTCGGCGATGCATGTGACAACTGCCTCAACTTCCCGAATCCTGGTCAACAGGATGCGGACGGTGACGGCATGGGCGATGTGTGCGAGAACCCGCTGTTCTCACCGGCCGATCTCGACCAGGACGACGATCTCGATTTAGCAGACTACGCACTGTTCGCCACGTGCCTGAGCCCAACGGCCCCCATGCCTGTCGGGGCGTGCGAGGAAGCCGACTTCAACCATGACGGGCAGGTCCGACTCGATGACCTGGCAGTGTTCCAGGATTCGTTCACCGGCTCGCCTTAGCTACGCCACGGCCGATGTGACGTTCTGCACTTCGGTCATGGGACGCGGACAATCGCGGCGGGATCGGCTCACGAAATTCGTGAGCCGATCCCGTTCTGTTTCTCGCGTTCTCTATCGAAGGGTGACGCGGCTTGGCTTGCGATGCGGAGGTAGAACGCATGAGAAGCGCTATTCGTGACTCCGTTGTGGTGGCGTTGGCACTCGCAGCCCCGGTCCTGGGGCAATCGCTGAACGTGGATATTGGGCGGACGACCGGCGCGGGCGCTGGTGCGCCGTCTGCCGCCTTCGGCGGGGCGGCTGAACAGCCGGGGGTCTGGAACGACATCACCGGCACGACCACCGGCCCGTTCACACTGGTCGGGCTCGATGGTGCGCCGACCGGTGTGACGCTCACGCGCAGCAGCGGGAGCGGAGGCAGCTTCGGGTCGAACAATCCCAATACGTCGGGTGATTACGAGAAGCTGCTCGATGACGGGCAGGACGTGGGCGGCGCCGGGTCGAGCCGGATCTACACGTTCAACGGGCTGGCGGCCGGCGCGTACGTGGTCTACACCTACGCCGTCGCGCCTGATAATGACACTTACATCTCCAACGTTACGGTCAGCGGATCGCCCGGGCCCAATCCGCAGGGTGTCGGCGGCGTGATCCCGGTTGACGCCTTCACCGCAGGCATCACGCACGCCGCACACTATGTGGTGCTGACGTCCGGTGCGATCCTGACCGTGACGATTGCCACCGGCTCCGGCTTCGGCACGGTGAATGGATTCCAACTGGTGGGCACGTCCACCGTAACGCTGACGAGCGTTGATCCGCCGCAGCATGACTTCGAAGGCGGTTCACGCATCTATGTTCACGGAAGCGGCTTGTCGGCGGGCCTGGAAGCGCGGATCAACGGAGAGACGGTCGCCAATCTGACCTATATCCATCCGACGCTTCTGACCGGGCTGGTGCCGCCCAATCCGGTTGGAACCTATGATTTGGTGCTGCGCAACCCGGCGGCGGGCGTCACGCTGGGCGTCCTGCCGAATGCGATGCAGTACGTCTCGGCCAAGCTGCCGCCTCCGGAGGATGTCTCGGCCGTCCGCACCGCTGCCAACACCATCAAGCTGGCCTGGTCGAACCCGACCATCAACGACTCCATCCAGATTAAGCGCAACGGCGCGCTGATTGCGACGCTGCCGGGCAATGCGACGGAATACAATGACATCCTGCCGTTCCCGCCGACCAGCCCTACGCAGTACGAGATGAGCAGCAGCAGCGGTGCGCGCACGTCGCAAATTGTGCTGGTTCGCACCACGCCCTATCGCGACGAATGTCTGCCGTTCCTGGGAACCGGCGGCAGCGGGCGAGCCAGCGGCATCTGGTCTGCGATGATTGAGAATTTCGAGTTGCAGATGTGCTTCCACCTCGAAAACGACGCGCCGGCACTGGCCATTCAGGTCTTCGCCGCGCGGGTGCGCGCGGAGAGCCAGCTCAAGTGCCGCATCCGCGCGTTCGATGCGCCCCACGATGTGCTCGGACCGGCGTATGACAACATTCCGGTGTCCAGCCTGGAACTCTTTCGCGAGCGCTACACGCAAGCCATCCTCGGCCAGCCGTTGGCGGCGGGCGATTACCTGATCGGCTTCTACGCCGATCCGCCGAGTGCCGCGCATCAGTGGGCGTTCGAGCTGCAGCT
>DASXUA010000341.1:0-3761 GCA_036505095.1 Phycisphaerae bacterium | reverse complement strand
AGAGCTGGCCGCGCATTGATTCCGTTTTTCTTTCAACCCCTGGAAATCGCACCAATGACTGACATCACCCGCATCGAACCCACCCAACGCCTCAGCCGCCTGGTCGTGCACAACGGCGTCGCCTACATGACGGGCGTCACCGCGCAGGACGGCATGCTGGACATCCAGGGCCAGACCCGCCAGGTGCTGGAGAGGATCGACGGCCACCTCGCCAAGGCCGGCATCGACAAGACCCGCCTGCTGTCGGTGCAAATCTGGCTGAAGGACATCGAGCGCGATTTCGCGGGCATGAACGAGGTGTGGGACGCGTGGGTTCCCAAAGGTGCCGGCCCGGCACGCGCCACCGGCGAGTCCAAGCTGGCACATCCCGATTTGTTGGTCGAGATTCTGGTCACTGCCGCTGTCTGAACCGCGAGCCAAGCCGCCTCGCAGCACTACTGATCTCTCCATTCACCACCCGAAGGGCTTCCATGATCCGGCGCATTGCCTTCATCCATACGGTCGCGATGCTGGTCGAGCGTTTCCGTCCGCGCTTCCAGTCGGAACTGCCAGACGCAGACTGCTTTCACATGCTGGACGAAAGTGTCCTGCAGGATCTGATCCGCCAAGGTCCTTCCAGCGGCATCACGCGCCGCATCGTCACGCTTGCACAAATGGCGGCCGATGCGGGGGCCGAACTGATTGTTTTCACGTGCTCGTCGACCTCGCCGGCCATCGATACCGCGCGCCAGACGGTGAGTGTGCCCATCCTCAAGATCGACGACCCCCTCTACGCCCGCGTGGCAAGCGCACCGGGCCGCGTCGGGTTGATCTGCACGACCTCGTCGACGGTCGCACCGAGCCGGGCACTGCTGGCTGCGCACGCGCAGAGCGCCGGCCGGGATATCCCGGCGGAGAGCGTCCTGTGCGCGGCGGCCTTCGAGGCCCTGGCCAGTGGCCGGCGTGACCTGCACGATCGCCTCGTGTGCGAGGCTGCGGCAGAGTTGGCGCCACGCGTCGATCGCATCGTCCTGGCGCAAGCCTCGCTGGCGCACCTGGCCGAACCGCTCGCCGACCAACTGGGGCTGCCGGTGTTCGCGAGCCCGGAACTGTTGGTGCAGGAGGTGGTCGCCAGGGTCCGGGATTCGGCCTGATGCTCTAGCGAGCGTGCCGCGAACGCGGCACCAGCAAAACCGGGGCCACGCAAAGTTCCGGCAAGCGGGCTGATTGAAACGGATTCCGCTTGAGCCGCATGTGAATGCGGCATTTCCGGAGCCGGGGGATTCATAGACTTATATCCACCTCAACAAGTGGATCCCCCATGGCCTTCAAACCCAAATTCATCAGCTTTGACTGTTACGGCACGCTCATCAACTTCGCGATGGGTCCGGCCGCAAATCGCCTGTTCAAGGACCGCGTTCCGGCCGGCCGGATGCCTGCTTTCCTCGACAGCTTTCGCGCCTATCGCCTCGACGAAGTCTTGGGTGAGTGGAAGCCCTTCTTCGATGTCGTGGAGAACTCGATCCAGCGGGCATGCAAGGCGCACGGCATCGACTACAGGCCGTCGGACGCCATCGCGCTGTACGACGCCATCCCGACGTGGCAACCACATCCGAACGTGGTCGAGGTGCTCGAGGCGATTGCCCCGCATATCCCGCTGGTGATCTTGTCGAACTCGATGGTCGACCTGATTCCGGCGAGCGTCGCGCATCTCAAAGCGAAGTTCCACGCGGTCTATACCGCCGAGGAGGCGCGCGCGTACAAGCCGCGGATGCAGACGTTCGAATACATGTTCGACCAGCTCGGGTGCGCGCCCCAACAGATGATGCACGTCTCGTCGAGCTTTCGGTACGACCTGATGACGGCTTCCGACCTGGGCTTCATGGCCAAGGCGTTCATCGATCGCGGTCACGAACCGACCTCCGACAACTACGGTGTCAGCAGGTTGACCGACGTTCGCCAACTTCCTGGTCTGCTCGGCCTGTGATGAACGCAACAGCCGCGCTCAGCACCAGCGTGCCCAACCTCTCGCCCGAATCGGTGACAGCGTTGGCTCGTCGGCTCTACGGCATCGACGGCAGCGCCCTAGCGCTCGCGGGCGAGCGTGACCAGAACTGCCGCGTGGAAACAGCTGACGGCAGCCGATACGTCTTCAAGATCAGCAATCCATCCGAGCCTCCTTCGGTGGTTGATTTCCAGATTGCCGCGCTCGACCACATCGCACGGGCCTCACCGCAACAGCCGGTGCCGCGCGTCGTGCGGACACGGGAAGGACGCACACACGACATGATCGCCTTGGGCGACGGCGTGCACACACGCGTACGGATGCTCACCTATCTGGACGGCATTCAGATCCGTGAAACCATGCGCACCGCCGCACAGCGGCGGGCCATGGGCACCCAGCTCGCCGAACTGAACCGGGCCCTGCACGGCTTCGACCACCCGGGCGGGGCGCACGACCTGCTCTGGAACGTTTCCGCAGCCCACCGGCTGGCAGCCAAGCTCGATGCGATCGTCGACGAAAGCCGCCGCGCGTTGGCCGGCAAGTTCATGGCGCGCTTCATCGCCGACGTGCTGCCCCGTCTCGGCTCGCTGCGGTCGCAGGTGATCCACAACGACTACCACTTCTACAACGTGCTCGTCGCACCGGACGACCCCGCGCGCATCGTCGGGATCATCGACTTCGGCGACATGCTGCATGCGCCGCTGGTCGGCGAGGTCGCGACGGCCGCCGCCTTCCACATGGCCGGCAGCGCCGACCCGTTCGAGGGACCCGCGCAGTTCGTGGCTGCGTATCACGAGACCCTGCCGCTCACCGACGTCGAACAGGAGATCGTTGCCGATCTCATGGCGACGCGCCATCTCGTCACGGCGCTGATCTCGGAATGGCGCGCCGCGCGCTACCCCGAGAACCGTGCCTACATCATGCGTCACAACCCCGCAGCGTGGGAGGCCCTGTCCTACATGGCGGACCTCTCCCGCCATACCGCACGCGACCGGCTGCTGGCCGGCATACGAACCGGAATCACTCAATGAAAACCACCATCGACCTCAACATGGTCAATGCCTATGTTCCCGGCCGCGCCGATGTAGGCCCGGCCACCGCGGCGATGATCGCGCGGCGCGACACGCTGCTCGGCCCGGCCTACCGCCTGATGTACGAGCGCCCGCTGCACATCGTGCGCGGCGAAGGCGCATGGCTGATCGACCCGGAGGGCCGCCGCTATCTCGACGCCTACAACAACGTCACCTCGCTCGGGCACTGCCATCCCGCAGTGACTGAGGCGATCTGCCGGCAGGTGCAGACGCTGGCGACGAATACGCGATATCTGCACGACACGATCCTGGAATTGGCGGAACGTTTGCTCGCGAGCGTACCGGGCACCGGGCTGGCCCACATGATGCTGACTTGCACCGGCAGCGAGGCCAATGACCTGGCCTATCGTATCGCGAAGGTGCGCACCGGGGGCACCGGCGTGATCGTGACGCAGACCGCTTACCACGGCATCACCGATGCGGTGTCGCAGTTCTCCCCGTCGCTGGGCGTGACCGTCGATCTCGGCGCGCACGTGCGCCTGGTTTCGGCGCCGCGCCAGTACCACGCCGAGGGGGCCGACCTCGCGGAGCGCTTCACCCGCGATGTCGAAGCTGCAATCGCCGACCTGCAACGTCATGGCATCAAGCCGGCCGCGCTGATTGTCGATTCGCTGTTCACCAGCGACGGCATCCTTCCTGGACCGAAGGGCTTCCTGAGGGGCGCGGTCGACGCGATCCAGCGGGCA
>DASXUA010000340.1:0-4003 GCA_036505095.1 Phycisphaerae bacterium | reverse complement strand
GTCGATATCGCCCACGCGCGCGACGACTCGGGCCGGTTGTTCCTAGCCGAGCAGGCCGGACGAATTCACGTCTTTCCGGGTACGCCCGACGCCTCCCGCACCGGCATCTTCCTCGACATACATGCGCGCGTGCGCAGCTATGCCAGCGGCGGTCACAATGAGGAGGGCCTGCTGGCGATTGCGTTTCATCCGGACTATCCGACCAATGGACAGTTCTTCATCTGGTACACGGCTTCGAGCCCGCTGCGGAACGTCCTTTCGCGCTTCCGCGTCTCGGCCGACGACCCCGATCGCGCCGATCCGGGTTCCGAGACGGTGCTGCTGGAATCGCCCAAGCCCTTCGGCAACCACAACGGCTCGACGCTGGTGTTCGGACCAGATGGATATCTGTACTTCAGCATCGGCGACGGCGGATCGGCCGGCGATCCGTATGGCAACGCGCAAAACCTCTCCAAGCTGCTCGGCAAGATTCATCGAATCGATCTGAACCGGCAGGAAAACGGCCGGGCTTATGCGATTCCGCCCGACAATCCGTTTGTCGGCCGATCGGGGGCGTGCGGTGAGATTTGGGCCTACGGCCTGCGCAACGTCTGGCGCATGAGCTTCGATCGCCAGACGGGCGAACTGTGGGCGGGCGACGTCGGCCAGGATCGCTGGGAAGAAATCGACCTGATCACCAAAGGCGGCAATTACGGCTGGAACATCCGCGAGGGCTTCCACGAATTCCGCGGCAGATCGCGCGAGGGGCTGATCGAGCCCGTGACTGAATACGGCCGTCCCGATGGCGCCTCGGTCACCGGGGGCTATGTGTATCGCGGCAACCGCCTGCCGAATTTGCGCGGCGCGTACGTCTACGCCGACTACGTGACCGGCCGCTTCTGGGCGCTGCGCTATCGTGACCGGCAGGTGACGATGCAGAAGGAAGTCCTGCGGCAGCCCAAGAACATTATCTCCTTCGCGGAGGACCCCGACGCCGAATTGCTCATCACGGCCGACGACGGCAAGCTCTATCGCCTCGAGGAAGTCCCCGTGGGACCCTGACCGGCGCCGGGCCACCTACTGCTCGAACGCGCCCATGTCGTACGCGCCGCCCTGCGGCCGCGGAGTCCCGGCGTAATCGAAGTTGATGCTCAAACCATAGAGCGTCTGAAAGAGACCGTACACCGAAGAGTTCATGCCGGCGTTCACACCGGGGCTGCCACTTTGCAGATGGAAATCGCCGCCGGGCGCATCGACAAAAAGCGGCGCCGCGTTCAGGCAATTCTGGCCCTGACCGGTGCCGCTGACGAATGCCGGCAGGTTGGTGTAATTGTTGCCGCCCGGCCAGGTGATCAGGATCGGGCCGCCCACGCCATACAACAGAGAGTTCTCCAGGGTGGATTGGGCTGAAGCGCCGCCTTGCTCCACAAACACGTGATGCCCCTGCGGCTCGGTCACATTGGCGATGACGTTGTTCTCCAGGTGATAAGCGGCCAGGCCCGGGCTGTTGATCCCGCCATCCACATCGTAAATCGTGTTATTCACGATGTAAGCCCCCGGACCTTCCGCCAGCATGATCGCCGACTGACTCCAGCCGGTATTCGGATTGAAGGGAGTTGTGTGATGGATATTGTGGATCACGTTTCCAATGATGTAGATATTCTGTCCGAATCCCAGACCACTCGCGCTCGATTGAGCAATGCCATATTCACAATCGTAAACGTGATTGAACAGAAACCAAGCGCGCTCCGGACCGTACTGCTCGCCCATAGCCGTACCGTACGATGAATTACCGGGCCGATGATGGTATGACGTATTCTGCGAGAAGATCACGTCGACGGCCTGCTTCGTCCAGAAGCCGCTCTGCTTGTTGCCATGGGCGGTATTGCGCCCAACGAAAATGTGATGGGTTTGGGCCTGCGCGGCGGTCCCGGCGTTGATCTGTACACCGTCGCCGCTGTTAGCATACATCACATTATCGACAATCCAAATGTATTGAGCTCGCGCTCCCACGTGTACGCCATGAACGTCCTGATCGGTCGGAGAATTGACGTCGCCATTGTTGTGGACCACGTTATTGAAGATCACATGATGCTGATTGAGGCTGGTGTTCCAGCTCTCGACGCGCAGGCCACTCTGCGAAACCAGATTGCCGCTCAGCTCGCAGGCACGGACGGCCAGATGATTGCTGGGCGCCAGCAGGTAGAGACCGCCTGCCAGAGTACCGTCGTGATCCGTGAAGTGGATGTTTTCGATGATCGCATAGCTCCCGGAGATGTACAGGTCGCGCGTCCAATCGGGACGGGAACGGGCATTCAGGCCGCGGATATATACTGGACTGTCAGGCGTGCCGTTGACCTGAATCTGTTGGTAACCCGTGGGTGCGTAGGAATAGCGATTCAGAACTTCGACCACGGCGCCTGCCGGCAGGGTACTGGGGATCGTGCGGCGCGGCAGGCTGGGCGTACCATAGGGATTGTTCGTGTCGGTCGCGGCGCGATTGAACTGATCAACACAATAGAAACCCGGAACCGGGACCAGCCAGGGATCGGGCGGCGGCGGCGCCGTCTGAGTAATGCCGAAGGTCGGCATGGGAACACCTATGGGCGGCGCCCAGTCGCCGCCGGAGTTTGCATCGCTGACCATGATGCTCACGTCCGCCGGTGTGCTCACCTGATTGCCGCTGCTGACGACGAAAAAGAAGCTGTCGACGCCCGCGTAGTCCATGGCGGGCGTGTAGGTCACAGTCGCGGAGGTGAGCGGTGAGTTGTCGAGGTCACTAAGCGTGCCGTGGGAAGGTCCCGCCACCGGCAGGAAGGTCAGGTCCTCTCCGGCCGGGCCGCTGCCGGTCAGAGTAATGGTGATTGGGGTGTTCGGCTGAGTCCAGACCAGTCGTGAGTCGGCGTGCAAGCCCGGACCCGCCGGTACCGAGGAGGTCAGCAGCCGCGGCGCGAGCGACAGATCGCTGCTGTAAAGATCGTCATTGTGAATCTCGATCGCCAGCGCGTTCGTGCCCGCCAGCCCCAGGCCCGCGGTAGAAAACGTGATGGACTCGGGTGTCCCGGCTTCGTGCGTGGCGTCCGCGGGCGTGTTGGCATTGACCGGGGTACCCGGCGCACCGAGATTGCGGCGCGCGATTTCGACGCCGTTCAGATAAGCGACGAAGCCGTCGTCATAGTCGATCTGCAGCGTGAGCGAAGTGAGGGCGCCGGGATCGGGAACGCTGAAGACGCGGCGCGCGTAGACGGTTAGATAGTTGCCCGGCATGTCGGACAGCACTGTCGTATCATCGTTATCGCCGTAACCGATTCCGGTGGCCCCCAGTAGCCAGCCTGAATCGGCGAAGGCCGGTTGATTCCAGTTGCCCGGCGGCGTGCCAGGCAGGCCCTTGAGGTAGCGCCAGTTGTCGCCGAGGTCGACCAGAACATCCGGGTTGACCCCCGGCGGCGAACCCGTGTCACCTGGAACCGGCAAGCCAGTGGCCGGCGTCACCTGGTCGCGCCCGGGCCAACTGGTTGGGCCACCGCCGCCCTCTCCCGCGCCCGATAAACCTCCTGGACCGCTCGTCAGGAGTTGGCCTCTGGTCGGCAGGCAGACCGAAAGGACAACCATCATGCTCGCAACACAGCTACGTGCGCTCAGGCGCCGTTCGGGCGTCGGCTTCGACATGCTTTCGCCTCCATTTCTTGTGACGAGTTACTGCTTCAGGACAGACGAATGAGGCCGCGTATGGATGAGCTTGCTGATGCTCCGGGCGTGATCAACGCGGCTGTGACTTCCGTCGAACGCAGCGCCCCATTTCGTTACTTTTCTGGCCGTCCCACTCTCAAATCGCGCGCGAGTTCATTCGCGCTCGCGCTACAGCCCCTTATCGAGCCGATCAGGAAATAATGCAATAGGGCATTTACCTCATTGAGATCGCGCTGGTGGGGGGCACAATCGCGCTCTGGTCGCTGAACGCCGCCCTCATTTTGTATATGGGCAGCCGCCCCGGTGTGCTGGCACCGTGGTGCGGAATGCTCGC
>DASXUA010000339.1:0-9570 GCA_036505095.1 Phycisphaerae bacterium | reverse complement strand
TACAACGGCCCGGACGTCGACGGATTGCCAGTCGGCGCGAATGTCCCCGGATTCCACGGCTCGTTCGTCAGCCCGAAGGTGATTGACCCCGCCGTGGTCGACGCCAACAACCTCAACGCAATTCCGCCTTCGCCGGAAGGCGGCAAGGCCATGATTGCCTGGGATCCCGCCGGCGGCGGGAACATCTCGGGCTCGAACTTCACCATTGACGTGAACGGCTCTTACGACATCTGGGCCTACATCGATCCCACTCCCGGCCTCGTTGAGCAATGGAATATCGGTCTGGCCGGCACGGCCGACTACTGGGCGCAGAACAACCTGTTCCTCAACGCCAACGGCAGCAGCGGCGTATCGTGGATCTTCACGCGCAGCGCCAGCGCTAGCGCGCTGAGCCTGGTCGACCACGGGCCCGGCGGACCCTATTCCAGTTGGGTGACATTCGGCACGATCGATCTGACCAATGCGGCGCCAGGCTGGCGGCGCCTGAGCATCGCGCTCTCGGGCACCACCGTCACCGGTCGGCTCGATATGACCGAGATCACCGGCACCACGCAGGCTGACATTCTGGGAAATTTCTACATCGGTTATCGCGAGGACAATGCCGGCGTGCCGGCCGGGTTGCGTCCGCCCACCATCGACGCCGTCTCGGTTGCGCCGGCGCTGGTCATTGCCGCCAATCCGCCACTTTCCGGCGCCAATCCGTACGAACCCGGCCAGCCGTACCGCGACGTGCTGGACACCGGCACCGGCATGACGGTGACGCGCGGCATCGGCGCAGCCGGCACGCCTCCGCAAGGGCCAATTCAGTACAGTCCGATTCTGGTCACCTACAGCGCGCCGCCGTCCCCGGCGCCGACCGTCGGCAATGTCACGATTTCCTGCACGCGTCCGACCTGCCCGAGCGTTGCTTCGGTCACGGCGTTAGCCGGTATGGTATTCGAGATTAGCCTTTCCGGAGCCATTCCACCCCTGGGTTGCACGACCCTTACCCTGCCGGTCGGCCAGAAGGTCCAATATCGCTCGCAACCCGGAAACGTGAATCTCGACAGCGCCGCGAACACGCAAGACCTGCTGACGCTGGTGCAGCGTATCAACGACGGCAGCGCGAACATTCCGGCGAACCTGGCGCGCTACAACGTCGATCGCGGAGGCGGCGTGAACACGCAGGACTTGCTGCGGCTGGTGCAGCTTCTGAACGGCGTGAACACCACGCAGGTCTTCAGCGGCCAGGCCGTGGATCCCTGCCCGCCGTAGGCCGGCGACGGCCACGCTCGCGGCCACTGGGAGAACCAGGTCCGCCACGGCGGGTCCGTCGTGCGGACTCCCGCCGATCCACTTCAGGCCGCCTGGATGTCTTGGGACCGCAAATTCATGCATTTTCAGGCCCGCCCGCCCTTGGACGCGCGCGCGGCCTGTTTTGCAGCGGAAAATATTGCATTGACTTTTCCCCGCCCTTTCGGCAAACTGGGGAGAGTTCCCGGTTGCAGCGCACGCGTCGGCGCCTCGGGACGGTGCAGGAGGGTGGACGGGGTATCCTGTCCCAGCGCACCATCGTGATGTAAATCCGGACCAGCTCGAAGCACCGCGCGGGTACGCGCAGTTCATTCGCGATCCGGTCAAGGCCCTCCCGTTCGGCGGGGTCTTGCTGCGACACGTTCAACAAGCAGAGCTTGCGGGCTGGAGTTTCCCGCACGCGATGGTTTTTTCATTTTTGGAGGTAGTGCAATGAGGAAGCGGAGAAACCAATTCCTGGGCGCGCCGCTCTTGATGGCGGCGCTGGTATGTTGGGCGGCCGCCCCCGTCGCATTCGCGGCGCCGCCCGCTCTGGTGCCGTCCCTGGACAACGCACCGGAACAAGAGGCGATCATCATTTCCTATGCGCCCATCTATTCGGATGGGACCCTGGGGCCGTGGATGCCCTACGTCGATGCGGTCGAGGGCACGCCTGGCTGCCTGGGGCGCGGCTTCGATGGTTACGAGGTGGTGCTCGGCAGCAATGATCCGTGCGCCGCAGCCTGCGCCGGCGGCAACTGCACCGGACGCGCCGCCAACGGCGCGGCCGAGGGCGGCGTCGATCCGTTCTGCGCGCAAACCGGCGCGGCCGGCTGCCCGCTCGACTCGGGCCGCTTTGGTTTCCAAGCCGCCGGGACCGGCTCATTCGCCACGTACTCGGTCGGCCGGCACGCGCAAGGATTCACAGCGCCGGCCTACGCCGCGAACCAGAACATCTGTGCGTTGGATTTTACGCTCTTCGTCGGTTTCGGCCCGGGCGCGACCGATCTCGCGGGCAACGTCGTCGGCGCAACTTCCTACGTAGACATCTTGCTGCGTAGCGGGGCCTTCCCCGATCCGTGCTCAGCGACGCCGGTTTTCGGACCGCTCGTTGGTACGCCAGGTGGCCCCGTCAGCGGGCCGTTCGGCAATACGACCGCGGCGCTCGGGAACCTCGGCAACGCTAACGGTGTTCCCGAGCCGGGCGGATTCCGTTTCTCGTACGCCACGCCGACGCCGGCCGCCACCGGGTCACGCTACCGTTTCGGTCCCATTGACTTGTCAGCGTTGATTCCGGCCTGGGTGCTTCCCGCTTCGGGAACGTACGAGATGGTGTTCTGGAACGATGCGGCCGGGACAGTCGTCAGCGGCAACAATCAGCCAGGCCTCTGGGCGACCAAGGACGACTTCATTCAGGGCTCGACCAGCAGCATTATTTACCATGATAACCTCTATGTTGGTAACCCGCCGGTCTTCACGGCCACCGAGTGCGGCCCGCTCGGAAACACCGTTTGCTCAGGGACCAACGAAATTTCCGGCGGCAAGCCCTTTGCCGCCGGTGTCCGGTTGGGTGTGGCCCCGGCTGCCACCAACAATAACTGTGCGACACCGTTCCTGCTGCTCACCGCCGGGACCACCAATGGAACCACCGTGGGTGCCACCAATGACGGCAGCGCCACGTGCGGCGGTGCCGGCGAACCGGACGTCTGGTTCCATTTCAACTCGATCTGCAATGGAACCCTGACGGTTACGCTCGGCGGCGCCAGCGGCACACTTTCGGCCTACACCGGCGACTGCGGCGCGCTGACTCAGGTGGCCTGCGCCACCGGCGCCGGCGCGACGATCAACGTGAGCATCGCGGCTAATACTCTCTACCGCTTACGTGTGTCCACGAGCACCCCGAGCGCCTTCACGCTGAGCACGACATTTGTCGGCACTCCGCCGGCCAACGACGAGTGCGTCAACGCGACGCCGGTAGGGGAGGGCACCTTCCCCTTCAGCACCGGCTGCGCGACGACCGGCGGCGGAACGATTGACTCGTGCGCCGCGTCCGGCGAGGCGGATGTGTATTTCGCCTACACGGCCACGGCCACGGGCATGGCGACCATCAGCCTGTGCTCGGCCAACTACGACACCGTGCTGGCGGTCTACATGGGGTTCTCGTGCCCGGTGTTTGATCCGGGTCCGGGCTTCTGCGATGACGACTTCTGCGGCGGCGGCGCTGGCTCGCAGTTGACCATTGCAGTCACCGCCGGTGATCAGTGGCTGGTCCGCATCAGCGGCTTCGGCGGCGCCACCGGTATGGGCAACCTGGTGATCAGCATCCCGCAGCCAGCGGTGATCACGGCCGCCAACCCGCCGACTGCCGGCGGCAACCCCTACGAACCGGGTCAGGTGTATCGTGACGTTCTGGATACCGGGATGGGCGCTACCGCCACAGCCGGCATCGGTGCGGCCGGAACGGCCAACCAGGGGCCCATCCAGTATGCTCCGATCCTGGTCACGTTCAACAATCCGGTGACGTTCGGCACGGCCGACCTGACCATCGCGTGCACGCGGATACCGTGCCCCACGGTGGTGTCGGTCTCTTCGGCGGGCAATACCTCGACAATCAACTTGTCGGGCGCGATTCCGCCGCTGGGTTGCACCTCGCTGACGTTCTCGAATGGCCAGCGGGTGCAATATCGTTCGCATCCAGGCAACACGAACGGGGACAGCGCGTCCAACACGGTGGACCTGCTGGCCTTGGTGACGGCTCTGAATAACGGGCAGGCGGCGATGGCGGCCAACCTGGGCCGTTACAACATCGACCGCGCCGGCGCCGTGAACACGGTGGACTTGCTGCGGTTGGTGCAGCTCCTCAACGGCGTGAACACCACCCAGGTGTTCAGCGGCCAGCCTGTCGATGCGTGCCCGCCGTAAGGGACGGTGACGCATCCTGAGTGCTGAGTCCCGAGGCAATGTCCCGGACCAGCCAAGAAAACTCGGCCCGCCCGCGTGCGACATCATCGCCCGCGGGCGGGCGTTTTTAGGGAGTAAATTCTAAGCCCAGAACCTCTGAATCCCGCCTGCCGCCTCTTGGTGCCGCATTGATTCTTCGGGCGCGATAGCGCAAACTGTTGGCGCGTCGCCCCAGCCGCATTCCAGCGCCGATACTTCCAACCGCATCGGTGTCTGTGGCTTTCCAAGAGCTTCCGGAGGAGCGAAAAGAGATGCAAGCAAGCGCGCTGATCTGTAGTCTGCTGGCGGCCGAGCTGGCCTACTCCGGCCCGTCGACCGAGACTGGCTCCCGGGCCACGCTGGCGGAAGCCGGCGACCTCTCCCTCGACGGCTTGACCACGAAAGTAGCGCCAGCACCGGTAGCCGGCGCGCCGGAAGGCCCTGCTCCGCCGAATAACAACTGCGGCAACGCGATTCCCATTGGCGAGGGCAGTACGGCCTTCGATACCACCGGCGCTACGACGGATGGCAATCCGGACGTTCGCTGCCGGCAGTTCACGAATGACCCGGCGCCTCAGGGCCAAGTGTGGAACGACGTGTGGTACAACTACACACCGGCGGTGGGGGGCATCAAGAGCATCTCCCTGTGCGGCAGCTCTTTCGATACCAAGCTGGCCGTTTACGCCGGTTGCACAACCTGCCCACCGGCCGCGCCTCCGCTGGTCTGCAGCGACGACAATTGCGCCAACTTTGCAGCGCAGTCGGCGGTCATCTTCCCCGCCGCGGCCGGCAACTGCTACCGCCTGCGCATCGGCGGATTCGACTCCACGCAGACCGGCACCGGCACCGTCACCATCGGGAACAACTGCACCGTCACGTGTCCCACCGGCGCCAGCCCGGAGCTGCAACCGCCGGGCGGCGCGTGTGCGCTGGGGACCAACGATACCGTCAACGGCGGCTGCAACGCGCCGGGTGCCCCGTTCGAAGCCATCGCCTGCAATCAGACGATATGCGGGATTTCCGGCACGGGATTCAACAGCGCGACCGGGCTGAACAACCGCGACCTGGATTGGTACAGCGTCACGCTCACCACCGCCTCGGTGATCACTTGGTCGGCGTCGGCCGAGTTCCGCTACAACCTGGTGATCATGAACAACGTCAATTGCCCGCCCGCCACCGCGATTTTCAACGGCAGTTTCGATCCGTGCTCGGTGAACTCCGTGGCCATCTGCACGCCCGCCGGTGCTATTTATCCGCTGACGCTGGGACTGGTGATCGCGCCGCAAAGTTCGATCGGCCAACTCTGTCCGCTGAACTATTGGGCCACGCTGTCGTGCAGTCCCGCCGGTAGCGGACCGCCCAACGATCTCTGTCAGAACGCCACGCCGGTCAGCGAAGGCACTTTCGCATTCAGTAATCTGTGCGCCGATCTCGCGGGCGACGGCGGCGCCATCGACTCCTGCGCTGCCTCGGGTGAGTCAGATGTCTATTTTGCATATACAGCCACCGTCAGCGGCTTGGTGACAATTAGCCTGTGCTCGGCCAACTTCGATACGGTCCTGGCTGTCTATCCGGGGTTCACCTGCCCGGTAGCCGATCCCGGCCCCGGCTTCTGCAACGATGATTTCTGCGCGCCGAGCGGCGGCTCGCAATTGAGCATTGCCGTCAACGCCGGTGATCAATGGCTGATCCGTATCAGCGGGTTCGCCGGCGCGCAGGGCTCAGGAAACCTGGTGATCAGCGCGCCGCTGCCGGGCGTGATCATCGCGGCCAACCCGCCGACGGCCGGCGGCAACCCCTACGAACCGTCTCAGCCCTTTCGCGACGTGCTCGATACCGGCACGACCGCCGCCCTGACGCGCGGCATCGGCGCCGCCGGCACGCCGCCGCAGGGTCCGATCCAGTATGCCCCGATCCTGGTTACGTTTGGCGATCTGGTGACGTTCGGCACCTCGGACGTGAGCATCGCGTGCACGCGCACACCGTGCCCCACGGTGGTGTCAGTCTCTTCGTCGGGCAACACCTCGACAATCAACTTGTCCGGCGCCATCCCGCCGCTGGGCTGCACCACCTTGACCTTCTGGAATGCGCAGCGCGTGCAATATCGCTCGCATCCGGCCAATTCCAGCATGGACAGCGCGTCCAACACGCAGGACCTGCTGGCATTGGTCGTCGCGCTGAATAATGGCAGTGCCAATCTGGCGGGCAATCTGGCGCGCTACAACGTGGATCGCATGCACGGCGTGAATACCCTGGACCTGCTGCGGCTGGTACAACTCCTGAACGGCACGAACACCACGCAAGTGTTCAGCGGCGCCACCGTGGACGCCTGCCCACCATAGTCTGCGTCAGTTCCGCGATGCCTGCGAATCTGTCGTCGCGTGCCCAAATGCGTAGACCAGGATCTTGTCCGGACCGACCTGATTGGCGACGAAGATCAAGTATTCCGCGTCGAAGTCGGGCGCGATGAAGCGCTGGAAATAGGGCAGGCAAGAACGATCGACGCAGATGCCGGCCGGCGACAGCACCGCGCTGCCCTCCGGCAGTTGGCCGAAGCTCATCAGATACTGTCCCTGCAAGTCGAACATCTGCACCATCTGCAAGGCCACGTCGCCGAGGAAGACCACGCCCGCGTCGCTGACCGTGAGTCCGCGCGGATGGGCTATATATCCCGGCTGATCGCCCGGCTCGCCGATGGGCTTCTGCGGTTTGCCCGTGACGTCGAACACCATCACGCGCCGATTCAGCGGATCGCTGACCAGCAACTCGCCGCTGCGCGCCTGAGCCATCCCGTTGGGCCGATAGAGTTGCCCTTCGCGGCTGCCCAGTGATCCCCACGACCCGCGCGATTGACCACTGGTCGGATCGAGCAGCTCGATGCGGTGCGCAGCCCCATTCAGGACCGCCAGACAGCCGTCGGGCCCGTCAGCGATACCCACCGGATGAAAGCTTGCGGAGCCGGACGCTGCTTGTTCAGGCGCAGGTTCCTTCCACCCCAGGGTTGCAATCAGCCGCCCGTCGCGCGCGAAACGCAGCACCTGATTCGACCCGGCGTCGCAGACGTCAAGTCCGCCGTCCGGGCCGATGCGCAGCGCCACCGGCTTGTTCAATGCGGTTCCCGGATGGTTCCATTGGGAAAAAGTCCCCGCGGCAAAGTCGAACACAAAAATATCGCGGCGATTGGTGTCGCAGACGTAGAGCCGTCCCGCGTGCGCCGCCAAGCCATAGGGTTTCTGCAGCGGAGTCGATTCGGCCTGCGGAGCGCCGACCAGCTTGCGGAACCAGGTGGGCGCGTCGCGCGCCAGATCGCGTTCACCGGACAGCGCTGTCAGAAACTGCACGCGGGGCGTGGCGGGCGCGGCCGGATACATCGGCCCAAACGACGCCGGAGTTTGCGGCGCCGCCTGACAACCCAGCGTCAGTAACACGCCGCTCGTCGATACCCCCCAGCGGCGCAGTGCGCGCTGCGAAAAGGGAATCAAGCCTCTGCGATCTCCGCGCCTCTGCCTGAGGTATCGACCGTTCAATCGCCACTCACCCATTCAAAGCCGATGGCAGTTGAGACACATCTGGCTCTGCGTGTTCGGCATGACCAGCATGTAGGGCAGCTCGAACGCATTGTGCACTTCATGGCAACTGCTGCATTCGACGCGACGGTCGAAAAGCCGCACGCGCTGGTTGGCGGTCGCCGCGCCCACCGGTTGGAATTGTGAGTCGCCCAGCGGATAGCGCACGCCGATCGGATGATCCGTGCTCAGGCGTCCGTTGACTGCAATGCGGGCGCGCGCCGGAAGCTGCGGACCGAGTGCGCCGGTCTCATCACCAAACGTATCCGGTGCGCTGTTGGCGTCGTGACACGCCAGGCAGCGCAGGCTGCTGGGTCCGGGCGTGCTGCGGACCGGGGCGTACAACTCGGCGACGCGCGGCGCCGCGGCCCGTTCCCACAAACCCACCTTCGGCTCCGGACGCGCGTATTCGTGCGCCACGTGGCACGGCAGGCAGGCCGCGTTGGTCACGTTCCATTCGGCCCGCGTGAAATCGTGCTTCGAGCCGCGGATATCGCCCGCCCCGCGCCGCGCGAGCACCAATACTGCCGCCATCACGGTCAACGCCGCCGTCAGCGTGCGCAGCCTGCCGCGCCGCTTGGAGTTCAGCCCATCCATCTTGGAATCTCCCGCTGAGGTCCGCACCAACGTCAAACGTGGTACCCTACCGAGGCTTGAAATTCAACCCCGGCCCGCGAGAATTGTGGCGGCGCGGAGCCTTGACATCGGGGTCGCTGAACCCTGAACCCTGAACCCTGAACCCTGAACCCTGAAAACTGAACCCTGAAAACTGAACACTTTTTTAAGGAGGAGCATCATGCGTCGCACCACCGGCGGATTACTGATCACCGCGAGCGTCACGGCTGGCGCAACTCTGATCTGGTACACGGCGCCGCTGCGGGCCGAAGGCGAGGGGGCTAAGTCATTCACGCTCAAGGAAGCCCACGATTATGACTTCCAGGCCACGAAGAGCACGGCCAAATTCCTGGGCCTGGAAGGCTGCGCCAGCGCAAGCTGCCACGGCGGCGGCACCAGCCCGCAGGACGCGACCAAGGTCATGAACCAAAGGGCTACGTATGAAAAGGATCCGCATCACGAGGCCCATCTGGGCAGCAAGAAGCTGCGCGACAAGGCCAAGGAGATCGCCGAGAAGCTCGGTCTGAAGGAGCGGCCGCACAAGAGCGCCCGCTGCCTGGCCTGTCACGCGACCGGCGGGCGCAATTTCGCGGAGGACGATCTGCCCAAGGAGCGGCAGGGCGAGAAATACAGCGTTCGTGACGGCGTGAGCTGTGAGGCCTGCCATGGCGCCGGCGAGAAATTCGTCGACGTGCACAACAAAGCCAACGGTTATGCGCAGGCAGTGGCGCTGGGTATGACGCCGACGCTCGATCCGGTCATCCGCGGCAACCTGTGCCTGAGTTGCCACGGCAAGATCGACGCGGAACTGGTGACGAAGGGTGGGCACCCCAAAGCCGAGGCCATCGTACTGAACGTCTACCGGCGCGAGCATCAGCACTGGCCCAACAAAACGGCCGGAGCCGAGGCCAAAACGTGGGCCATCGGGCAGGTCGTCGGGTTATACGGAAATCTGGCCACGGCCGACAAGCCGGACGGCGCCGATACCGGCCGCGCTCAGGAGCTGGTCAAGGCGCACCAGGCCGCGCTCGGTGTGTTCGCCAAGGCGCTGCCGTCGCTGGCTGGACCGGGAAATGCGACATCGGCTGATGCCGATGCGCAATATGCCAAGCTCAAGGACGCCACGATCAGCGATACCGATGCCCGCAAGTTGGCCAAGGCGCTGCTGGATGCGGCC
>DASXUA010000338.1:0-12247 GCA_036505095.1 Phycisphaerae bacterium | reverse complement strand
GCCGGACGGCCGCCTGCACACGCAGTCGCTGGCGAATGACGTCCAAGCCGCCTTCGGTGGTGATCTCTTCGCGCCGTTCGGGAACCAGGGTGCATTGATCGGGGCGGATGCGGCAGGCGATTTCGACGATCTCATCGGCCGCGGCCATCTCCATGTTCAATTTGACCGCCACGGTCTGTTTCAGCAGCTCCGCGTCGCGATCGACGATATGGCGGCGATCTTCGCGCAGGTGGAAGGTGATGCCGTCGGCCCCGCCCAGTTCGGCCGCCGCCGCCGCCCAAACGGGGTCAGGCTCGTTGGTGCGCCGTGCCTGCCGCACCGTCGCCACGTGGTCGATATTTACCCCGAGTTTGGCCATCCCGCAGCGACGCTCCTGATCGTCGGGGAATTATAAAGAACTGAGGCTTCGCCGGACAGACCTGCAATTCAGACGGGGAGCGTATGCGGGGAACGCGCTGCCGGCGGGACTTTCCTTCGGCCGCTGGGCGGGTACAATTCGGGCTGGAAAATCGGTGTGTCCGCGAGTCGCCGCCCGCCAGTACAGGCGTGGGTGCGCACTGTGAACGCTTCCAGGAGTACGACGTGGATCAAAGAGACAAACGGATCGCAATTATCGCCGGTGTGATCGTCGGCGTTCTTGGACTGGGCGCGCTGCTGGTCGCGCCCAGGCTGCAACCCAGCCGCGCCGTCGTTGAGGCACGCGCCGGCGAACACGTGGAGCGCGCCCGGCGCATCCTCGACCAGTACAATGCCGGCCTCGAACAACTGGGTGTGCTCAAGCGGACTCAGGACGGCGATAAGCCCGACGCGGGGCTGAGCAGCGACCGCGTCAGCCTGCTGCTCGATCAGAACCCGGAGTTGCTGACGGACGCCGACAAGCAGCTCAAAGAACTCACCGGCTCCTGGAGAAACAAGCCGCGCCCGCTGGGAAACGGTCCCACCGCCGTCAAGGCTGCCCAGGAGGGCCTCAAAGAGCAGGCCGCGCAGATCGCCCGGCATGCGAAGCTGCTGGATGACGCGCTCGACGAACTGAAGAACGGCCTGGCGTACTCGTATGGCAACACCAGCGGGCAAGACTATCTGCCGGCCAAGATGCTTGAAGCCGCCATTCTCTATCAGCAGGGCGCCGCGGCGCAGCGCGAGGCCGTGCTGCTGCGCGGACGGGCGGAAAATCCGCGCATCCGGCTCACCGACGCGGCGCAGGAGTACACCACGCTCGAAAAATCCAAAGAGCTTGCTGACGCGCGTGACGTGAAGACCCGCATCAGCAATGCGCGGCAGGCGGCGGCCGAGGTCAAGCAGCGCGGCGACGAACGGGCGGCAAAGATCGCCACTCTGGACACGCAGATCGCGCAGCTCAAGTCGCAGATCGACGAGCGCCGTGCGCGGGCCCTCGAGGTTCGCCAGCAGATGGAGCAGATGGAGGAAGCCGGCGTCGATCTGGCCAGGCCCGGTTCATTCCCGGGCTTTGCCAGCAAGTTCAGCGAGCTGGCCTCGACCTACGCCAAGAACGAGTCCGAGGCGGCCGCGCTGGAAAGCGGCACGCTGACGAACGCGGACATCGATGACAGCGGCGATTACGTCAGTGGCCGCTATGTGCCGGCCGGCGGGGAAATCCACACCGAGCGCGGCCTGGCGGGACTCCGGCGCGACCGGACATTGGCAGAGGCCGAGTGGAACGGCCTGAAGGATGCGCTGGCATCGGCCGAGGCGGAGGTCAAGGCGGCCGAGGATTTGCAGCGCCACCTCGACGCGCAGGTGGCCCGCGATCGCGAACGTGCTCAGCAGATCAAGGAGTCGGCCGGCGGGCTGCTGAAGGAACTCAAGCAGGCGACCACTGAGGCCGAGGCCGCCGAGACCCGCGCTATCCAGAAGCTGAATGCCTCGATCAAAGCGGCCGAGACGGCCGCCGCGCTCGCGTCCGGTGCGGTCGGGGAAGCCCAGACCAGGGCCGGCGAACTGACTTCGGCCAAGGCCCAGGCCGCCGCTCCGGAAAGCGTGCAGAAGGATGATGCCTGGATCGCTGCCCAACGCGGCGCTCAGAAAGCCGATGCGCAGATCCTGCTCGGGAAGGTGTATTTTCAGCAGTTCCGCGACGCCGCGCGGGACTACGAACTGTTCACGGCCGTCAGCGGGCCTTTGGGGCTGGACGCTGCCAGCGAGGCCTCTGCCGCCAAATGTGACGAGGCCCGCAAGCTGGGCACCGACGTCCTGGAGGTCGCCATCAAGCAGCTCGAGACCAGTTGGAAGGCGCTCAAGGAGCATTGGACGGTCCGCGCCGAGATCGGCGGCGCCATGCACTTGCTCTCGCTGTTCGGCGATCCAGATGGGGTGCTGCGCGATACGGCTCTGGCCAATTACCAAAGCGCTGTCGAGGGCCGCGAGGACAACCCCACCCTCCAGCCCTACGTACAGGAATACGTCGCACGCATCCGGCAGCTTCGCCGCTAGTCAAACAGAAACATCTTCATGCAGTAGACGCTGCCACCGCTCTTGAGAAATTCGGAAGTGTCGACCGGATGTACGCTGAAGTCGCGTTCGCGCAGGGCGGCGCTGGTGCGCGCGCAGCCGCTCGGAATGATCACGTGTTCACCGCCGATGGCGGCCGCATTGCAGGCCATGAGGTTCTCGGCCTCATACGGGTCCGCCTCGATCACCTCGTCGAAGACGGCGCGGACCAGATCCATGCCGGCGGGCGCGAGGGCGGGCGAGCGCACCAGCGCGGTACGTTCGTTCAGCGCGCAGAGCGCCGCGTCGAGATGATAGAAGCGCTCCGACGTCAGCCGCAGCCGCAGGACCGGCACGTCGAAGAAGTCTGAAATCTGTTCGTAGGAATCTGGCTCGGTGCGGTAACCATAGCCGCCCCAGATCAGTCCACGCCCCGGATGCCAGAGCGCATCGCCGCCACCTTCGAAGACCTCGTCGCCGATCAGGTACTGCACGTCGTAGCCGCGCGCCGCGAAGTAATCGGCAAAGTGCCGCACCTCGCCCTGGCGCGATTCGAATTTCATGTTGCCCAGGATGCAAAGCCGTGCGCCATCGGCATCCGGTCCGACGAAGGTCGGGTTGGCGCAAAAGACCATGTCTTCTAGACCCTCCACCGGGTCGATCAGCTCCACCGCGGCGCCGGCGGCGCGAAACGCCGCCGCGACCTGCTCCCACTGATCCAGGGCGCGCATGTGATCGACCGCGCCGACGTTGCCTTGCATGAACGGGTTGTGCACGTCGAACACGTCGAAGTGCTCCGGCGGGCACATCAGGACGCGGCGCGGCAACGGCATCGGCCGGCAGGAAGCCAGCAGGTCCGGCGGCAGCTCGACGACTCGATCGTAGACCGTGGGCATACGCTCACGCGAGGACGCGTTCGATGCGCTCCAGGGCCCAATCCAGCTCTTGGCGCGTGATGACCAGCGGCGGCGTGAAGCGAATGGTTGTCTCGCGCGTGTCCTTGCAGAGCAGACCTTCGTTCATCAGCAAATGGCACGCCTCATGCGCCGTGCCGGCCGACGGGTGCAGCTCGACGCCGATCAGCAAACCGCGGCCGCGGACCTCTTTGATCTTCTCGCCGCCGATGGCCCGCAGGCGCTGCATCATGTAGGGACCCAGTTCGGCGGCGCGGGCCGCATAATCGCCGGTCTCAATCAGCTCGATTGCCTTGATGGCCACGGCGCAGGCCAGCGGATTGCCGCCAAACGTGCTGCCGTGATCGCCGGGCGCGAACACACTCATGATGTCGCGCGACGAGACCACGGCTGAGATCGGCAGCAGTCCGCCGCCCAGCGCTTTTCCGAGAACCAGCACATCGGGAGCCACTTTCTCGTGCTCGCAGGCGAAGATGGCGCCGGTGCGGCCGAAACCGGTCTGGATTTCGTCCGCAATCAACAACATGTCGTGCTCGCTGCATATCGAGCGCAGCGCGCGAAGGAAGCCATCGGGCGGCACAACTACGCCGCCTTCGCCCTGAATCGGCTCGACCAGTACGGCGACCGTGCGCGGCGAGATGGCGCGCTGCACGGCGTCCGCATCGCCAAACGGCACCGCTACAAAGCCGGGCGTGAACGGCCCGAAGCCGTAGCGTGCCTGCGGCGACGTGCTGAAACCTACGATGGTCGTCGTGCGACCGTGGAAGTTGTTGGCGAAGACGACGATCTCCGCCTGCCCGTCGAGAACGCCTTTGCGCGTATAGCCCCACTTGCGGGCCAGCTTGATGGCCGTCTCGACGCCCTCCGCGCCGGTATTCATGGGCAGCACCGCCTGCAATGCGGGGCGGCGTGCGGCGGGCTGGCCATCGGCCGCCTGTATCAGGCGCTGGAAGAGGCGCACGAGCGCCTCGCAGAACGATCCAAGCTGATCGTTGTGGAAGGCGCGCGAGGTGAACGCCAGGCGCTGCATCTGCTCTTGCGCAACGCGCACCAACTCCGGATGGCTGTGGCCAAAGTTAAGGGCCGAGTATCCGGCGAGCATGTCGAGATAGCGCCGGCCGGCGACATCTTCGACCCATACGCCCTGCCCGCTGCTGAGCACGACCGGCAGCGGATGGTAATTGTGTGCGGCGAATTCCTCGACTTGCACGATGCGCGCATGGGTCGCCGCGAAATCAGACGTCGTTTCCGGTTCGTGCCTCATTCTTTCCTGCAACCCGGTTTTCATGCATCAGCACCTCGCGACGCCGAATTGTACGCGCGGCGGCGGACCGCCGGTAGGCTGAAACGTCGTGATTGCATTTATCGGGCGGAAAGTGACGGGAAGGAAGTGAGGGGATTGCCAGCCGGCACTACTCGGAGCGGACGGTGCCGGCAGCCGTATCGACCACCAGCGTCCCCTTCTCGAAGCGGCGTTTGAGGGAGGTGGGGCCGGTCCGGGCGAGCTCGCCGCGCGGCACGGCGTATTTGTGCGGCCAGTCAATCCACGTGGGCATGCTGCGCCAGAAGTCGCAGTGTACGAAGAGCGGCTGGCCGCGCTCGCGGATCACCATGGCCATGCCGGCGGCGAAGCGCCGGTCTTCCAGGACGGCGTCATCCTTGGAGTAATTGGGAATCAGCAGCACCAGTTTGCCGGCCGCCAGCCACTGGCGGTACACGGCGATCTCGGCATCGAAGCGCTCGCGGTTGGTTCGGCACCACTGCGGCTCGAAACACATTTCAAAGCACATGCCGTCAACGGCCTCCTGCAGCAGATCGGCCTCGTGTCCCGCCAGCACCCACGGACTGACCGCGACGTTGGCGACCAGCTTCATGCCCGCGGCGTGTAATCCGCTGCGGACACGGCCCAGGAAGCGCGTCATCTTCTCCCAGGGGATGCGCGTGCCGCCGCTGCTGGGGTGGCGGATTTCGTCGAGATACACGAAGTCGCACCCGCGACCGGTCACCGCGCGAACAATCGCGTCCGCGAAGCGCTCGGCCGTCTGAGGATCGGCCACGTTCACCGTGTAAACCTCGTCGTTGATTTCTCCGGTGAACGACTCCGGCGGCAAGAGTTCATATTCAACCGTTTCACTGGGGTACGAGCGCATCTGAGCGCGCCGGCGGCAGCCGCCGCCGGAGATGTATGTCCCGATCGGCGCCGCCGGGTTCTGGGCGCGAAAGCGCTGCCGGTTTTTTCGGCAGGTCTCGTCGGCGTGGCGATCGTCGCTGGCGGTCGTGATGCAGCCCAGAACTGCCGCGCGGGCCACCGGGTAGTTCAGCGCATGCTGATCGAGTTGCTGAAGGTAGTTCAGAACGGTGTCGGACGCTGGCCAGGGCGCCTGGGCCGGCGCCGTCGTGCTCGGCGCGCTCGCGGCCGGCGGATCAGCATGGACAGCCGCGGCGCCAACGCAGGCGAGGAGCGCGCCAGCGAGAACGCCTTGGAAGCGTATTGGGCCGCGGCGATAATGCGGCCGATATGAATAGGTCAGCATGGCAGATATCATAGAAAAATCCGATTCAAACCGCATCACGACCGGGGACGGCGCTGCGGCCTCGCGGTCACAACGATCGAGCCGGATCGGCCGTTGGTTGTACCGCGTCTTCGGCGTGCCCTACACGCCCATGCATGCGGACCGCGGCGTTCCGGTCCTGTTCTGGAAGATCGTCCGTAAGTTCCTCAATGTCGTATTGATTCCGGATATCCCCTTCAACCCGCTGCGCGTCGCGCTCTACCGCCACGTCATTCGATTCAAGATCGGCGCCGGCTCGGAAGTGGGTATGAAAACCTATCTGGACGACGTCCATCCCGAGCGCACGCTTATCGAGGATTGCGTGACCATCTCCTACCGCTGCACGTTCGCAGTGCACGGACCGGGCACTTCGGACAGCGATCGGATCATTCTGCGGCGCGGCTGCTACCTGGGGGTGGCCTGCACGGTGGTCGGCAACGTGGAGATCGGCGAGTGCGCCACGGTCGGGGCCGGGTCGCTGGTCATTCACGATATCCCCGCCTACTGCACGGCCGTGGGCGTGCCGGCGCGCGTCGTCAAGACCGACACGGTACCGTTCGACTGGTCGCGCGCCGCCGTCGAAGCCTCCAAGCGCCGCGAGGAGCAATCGCGACGGCGAGCATTCAGGTCCGGTCCGCGCGGCACATCCTGAGCTTGGCCATCGCCCAGATGGTGGCCACCACCGCCAGCGCGTACAGCGCGATGACGTAGCGCGTGCGGATGAAGATCGAGACGCAGCCCAGCGCGGCAAAGGCGGTGGCCAGCGCATAGCTGATGCCCACTACCTGGCGCACGCTCATGCCGCGGTCGAAAAGCTGATCGTAGAAGTGACTGCGATCGCCGGTCATGAGCGGCTTCTCGCTGCGCCAGCGGCGCGCCAGCGTCAGCAGCATGTCGGCCAGCGGCAACCCAAAAACCATCAGCGACGCCAGCAGCCAGCGGAAGTTGTACAGGTCGGCGAACAACAGCAGCATGATGGCCGCATTCAACCCCAGCAGCATCGAGCCGGCATCCCCCATGAAAATCGTGGCCGGGTTGCGGTTGTAGGGCGTGAAGCCGAGCGCGCTGCCCATCATGGCCAATGCAATGATGACGCGCAGCACGAAATTGGGCGGCCAATCGGCGTAAAGATGAATATTGACCGCCAGCACCAGAAAGCCAAACGAGATAATCGCCAGCACGCCGGAGCACAGACCGTCCATGCCGTCGATCAGGTTGGTGGCATTGCACGCGCCGACAATGATGAATACCGAGATCGGCACGGAATAGAGCACGATCAGCCAGTGCGGATAGTCCAGAAAGGGCGTTTTGAGCGAACCAGCGATGATAGCGGCCACGTCGGTGCCGATGCCGGCTTGGAGCAGGATGAACGCCGCGACCACATTGCCGGCAAGCTTGATCTTCGGCGAGAGGATACGCAGGTCGTCGGCCAGTCCCAGCGCCGTAATGACGGCGCCGGCGGCGAGAATGGACAGCAGCATGGGTGAGTAGATCGAGGGCCGGTCGCCCAGACCGATCGTCGGACCGACTGCGGGGGGATAGCGCAGCAAGGCCGTGATCAGGCCGGCTGACCACCCGGCGAAAATGGCCACGCCTCCCAGATACGGAATGGGCCGCTTGTGCGGCTTGAGGAAGTCGTCGGGGCGATCGACGATCTTGCGCTTCAGCGCGAACCAACGGCAGATGGGGGTCATGATGACCGAGACGCCGAACGCCACCGCCAGAATCGGCCAGTAGGCCTGCGCAATGTCGTGCAGACTCATCTGCGGCTCGGGGAGCGGGAGTGCGACGGGAGGCGGTGTTGAGAACATTACGCGACTGCCAGGGGACTGCTTTCCACGGCCGCGAAGGGTTCGACGGCCACCTCAGGAAGGCCGCTGACGAAAGCGGCCGCTTTCGGCGGCAGCGATTTGCCTTGGCGCGCCAGCAGCCGGCCATAGTCCGCCAAAGTGTGACGCCAGACATCATAGCGGTCGAAGTCGCGCCGCACGCGCTGCTGGCCGCTCGCGCCGAGTCGCCGGCGATATTCGGGATCACACACGAGCCGGTCAAGTGCCTCCGCCAACGCCGCCGCATTCCGTGGCGGAACCAGAAGCGACGCTATGCCGCTCGGCGCTGACTCGCGGCAACCCGCCACATCACTGGCCACGATCGGCAGACCCATCGCCGCAGCTTCGAGCGCGACGTTGCCGAAGCCTTCTCGCCAAGTGGGGAAGGCGAAGATATCCATCGCGGGGTAATAGCGCTCCGTGTCCCATTGATGCCCGACCCACGTGATGTGGGCATCGTGCGCGATGCGCGCGTGTACCCGCTCTGGAAGAGGATCGTGCTCTTCAAACCCGCCCACAATGAGCAGACGAACATTGCGGCCGCGCGCACGGAGCAGGTCGAAAGCCTCAATCAGTTCGCCGATGCCCTTCTCGCGTTTGATGCGGCAGACGGTACCGATCACGACCGCGTCATCGGGCCCGTGGTGGCGGCGGCGAAGCTCGCGGCCGGCAGCCGTCAGCTCGGGCTTCGGGCAGAAACGCTGCAGGTCGATTCCGGCGCAGCTACCGCGGTGATAGACAATGACCTTGTCGGCCGCGCAGATGCGGTCGCGGATCAGATCGTCGCGCAGCTCGCGGGATACGGCCACGACGCGCTGGGCCAGCGCGCAACCGAGCCGGTCGGTCCACATGAAAAGCCGGCGGCGTAAACCGCTGAAGCCTTCGTAGTACCCACCATGGATGATGACGATCCGCAGCGGCTGGCGCGTGAGCCAGGCGGCGACCGATGCCAGCAGCACCGCTTTGGGCGTTCCGATCTCGATCAGGTCGAAGCGGTTGACTGCGAAGAGACGGATTAGGCGCCACAGGCTGCGCAGGTCTTGCGCCGGATTCGGGCGGCGGGCCATGGGGATGGTCTGGACGCGCACGCCTTCGGCGATGAGCCACTCGACCAGCGGGCCCGGCGGGCAGACGCCCCAGACCTCGAATCCGAGTGAGGCCATGAACCGATGCCGGCCGAGGTACAGGTTGGCCAGCGCGCTGTCGTGGGCGGTGATGTGGCACGTGCGGCATGAAGGGATCGAGGGATCGAGGGATCGAGGGATCGAGGTCTTCATTCCTTGGTCCCTTGCCAACTCCGCCGCGGCGCGCGGCGGCAGCGACTTTCCCTGACGCGCGAGCAGTTCCGCGTAGTCGGCCAGGATCGCACGCCAAAGCTTCTCGCGCGCGAACTGCTCGCGGGCGCGCCGCTGCCCGCTCTCACCGAGGTGGCGCCGCAGGTCGGGATTGCACACGAGCTGGTCCAGCGCGGCAGCCAATGGCCGGGAGTCGCGCGGCGGAACAGCGATCGACGCAATGCCGGCCGGCGCCGATTCGCGGCAGCCGATGACGTCGCTGGCGACCAGCGGCAAACCCATGGCCGAGGCTTCCAACGCCACGTTTCCGAAGCCTTCCCGATAGGTCGGAAACGCAAAAATGTCCATGGCTGGATAGAAGTTCTCGGTCCGCGACTGCTGGCCGACGTTGATGATGCGCGGATGCGTTTCGATGCGCCGGCGAACATCGTCCGGCAGCACGTGAACCGTGTCGAAACCGCCCACCAGCAGAAGCCAGACCGGGCGCCCGCGCGCCAGCAGCGACTCGAAGGCTTCGAGCAGCTCGACGATGCCCTTCTCGCGATGCAGGCGGCCGACATTGCCGATGACGATGGCTTCGTCCGGCACTTGATACTGACGGCGCAAGGCGCGTCCACAGGCCATCCGCTCCGCCGTCGGACTGAATCGCGCCAAGTCGATGCCGTTGCTGCTGCCGGACAGATAGGTGCGCAGCTTGTCGGGCCGGCAGACACGATCGCGCAGCGCCATCGCGCGCAGTTCGTGGCAGATCGTCACCACGCGCGTTGCCAGAGCGCAACCTAGCCGCTGCGCCCAGAGGAAGGCGGCGCGTTTCAGCCCGGTTTGGGTCTCGTAATACGCACCGCGCAGCGTCACGATGCGCAGCGGCTGGCGCGTCAGCCAGGCCGCGAGGGAACCCAGCAGAACGGCTTTGGGCGTGCTGATCTCCACGATATCGAAGCGGTGCCACAGGAAGAACCAGATCAGGCGTACCAGGGTAACGGCGTCGCGCGGCGTGAGGCGTTCGCGCTGGATCGGAAGGGTGTGCACGTGCACGCCTTCGGCCCGGGCGGCCTCGACGAACGGTCCGGGCGCGCACACGCCCCATACCTCGAATCCCAACTCGATTTTGTAGCGCAGTTGACCGGCGAACAGGAGCCCGAGGGTCATGTCGCTGGTGGCAACGTGGCAGATGCGCATGCGAGGTGCAGAGCGGATACCCGCTGTCCGGAAGCGGAAGGGCGGCGATATCAGGCGCCGGCCTCAGCCCCGACGGGCTGGCGGCGGTCGATATCTTTCTTCGCGGTTCGCCAGGGTCCGGGGCCGACGGCCTTCTTGACGAGATACTGCCCGACTGCCAGGTAGGTCAGTCCGCTGTTGTCGAAGACGAACAGGGCCTCTTTGGGGCCTAGCACGATGGGATATCCGTGAAGGTTGAAGGAAGTGTTCAGCAGGACGCCGCGGCCGGTGAGGCCTTCAAAGAGCTTGAGGATGCGGTAGTACTCGGGGTTGTGTGACTCCTCCAGGACCTGCATGCGCGCGGTCAGGTCGGCGTTGTGCACTGCGGCGATGAAATCGCGGAAATTCTCGCGGGCATCGAAGGTCAGCATCATGTATGGGCTGGGGAAGTTCTTCGGGTTGCTGACATACTCATGAATGCGCTCGCGCCGGACGACGGGCGCGAACGGCATCCAGAAATCGCGTTTCTTCACCATCTGGTTGATGATGCGAACGATATCCTGATTCCGCGGGTCGGCCAGAATCGAGCGGTTGCCGAGTGCGCGGGCGCCGAACTCCATGCGACCCTTGCAGCGCGCTACCGGGTGGCCGGCGGCGAGCAGGCGCGCCACTTCGGCCTCAATGTCATCGTGGCGCGTGTGCTCATGGCCGCTATCCTTGACGACAGCGGCCGCGTCGTCTTCGTGCACATCGCTTCCCAGGAAAAACGGTCCGAGCGGCGGAATCCCGTCGGCCGCACCGGCCCCGCCGGTCAGCGCGTGGGCATACCAGGCGATCCCCATGCACATGGTTTCATCACCGGAGGATGGCGCCACAGCCAGGTAATCCACCTCGGGCATCTCCATGATGCGTTTGTTGGCCTTGACGTTCATGAAGACGCCGCCGGCGCACAGCACCCGGCGAATGCCCGTCTTGCGAATGGCGGCGCGGATCAACTGCACCATTAAGTCTTCTGTGAAGAGCTGCAAGCCCGCGCACACGTTGTCGAAGCGCAGCCCACTGATCAAGTCTTTGAGGCGGCGGTTGTAGCAGAAAGTCGGTTCCCACGTGCTGCGGCGGAAGCGGAGTGCATCTTCATCAACGCGCAGCAGCGCGTGAAACTGGTCGGCGACCTGCCGCGCGTATTTTTCGGCCGCGTAGGGAGCCATGCCCATGAGCTTGTACTCGTGCTCGAGCGGCACGAAGCCCATGGCGCCGGTAATGAAGGCATAGATGGTGCCGAGCGAGTCGGTCAGCGGCGTGGTAGCGATCCGGGTGATCTGGCCGTTCTGGGCCGTACTGATGGTACCACAGCTCAGGTCGCCCGAACCGTCGAGCGTCACCACCAGATAAGGCGTGTGTGGGACTTCGCGCATGCCGAAGTAGGCGGTGGCCGCGTGTCCCAGATGATGATCGTAGCGCTGAAGCTGCGCAGGTGCGAAGCCCAGCGAGGCGGCGCAGCGTTGGCGCTCTTTCCAGCCGAGGTTCTCGTGAACGCGGATGTACGCATACCAGCCCAGGCGCCGCGCCATGCCATAAAGCGAGGCATCGCGGCGGAACGCGGCGGCCATGTCCGTTGAGCGCTGGCCCATCGGCGTGCGGCGCATTGTTACCAGCGCGAGCTGTGCGACGTCTTTGGGCGCGATGCGCGCAAAGTCCAGGCACGCCTTGACCGACTCGAACGGGAAACCATTGTGGTTCTTGATCCCGCTGAGGCGCTCCTCCTGAATGGCAAAGAGCAGCTCGCCATTCTTCAGAATCGCGGCCGACGCGTTGTGACCGTCATGGACGCCGAGTATGTAGTGTGCCATACGGGTGTTCAGTGTTCAGTTTTCAGTGCTCAGCTCTTGCATCCTCAGCGGCCGGCTGAAGTTTGAAAAGCCGGAAGTTCGCTCTCGACCGACGAGGCGACCGCCGCGGGGCGCACATAGCGATCCCAGATGCCCAGCATCAGCAACACGATGACCTGTTGCGACCAACGCGAGCGTTCGATCGGCATGCGCCGGTGCACC
>DASXUA010000337.1:0-3162 GCA_036505095.1 Phycisphaerae bacterium | reverse complement strand
TGCGCGTCGGCGGGGCCGCGTTTGGCGAAGGTTTCGCGCTGCACGCCGGCGAAACGCGCACGACGAGCGACCGGCAGGGCGAGCGGCTGCGGACGCTGCTGGTCGCCGGGCAGATCGCGATGACGCTCGTCCTCCTGATCGGCGCGGGCCTGCTGATTCACAGCTTCGTGCGTCTCACGTCGGTGTCGACCGGCTTCGAATCGAGCGGGCGCGACGGCGTCCTGCAGATCGTCAGGGTGACGCTGCCCGAACGCCTCGCCGACAAGCCCGAGCGCATCCACGCGTTCGCGCGCGGCGTGCTCGATCGCATCCAGTACCTGCCGGGCGTGAAGTCCGCGAGCCTGATCAACTCGGTGCCCTTCGCCATGATGTTCATCCGCGGCGACTTCGAGATCGAGGGGCAGCCGAAGCCGACGCTCGACGTCGGCATTCCGAAGATCGACGCGGACTATTTCAAGACCATGGGGATTCCGCTGCTGGCCGGACGCGAGTTCACCGCCAGCGACACCGCCGCAGCGCCGAAAGTGGCGATCGTCAGCGAGCGCGTCGTGCGCGAGTACTTCCCGGGTGATCCGCGCGAGGCGCTCGGCCGGCGCGTGCGCGTGTGGGGGAACAGCGAGTGGCTGAGCGTGGTGGGCGTGGTCGCGGACATCCGTCAGAGGGGACTGGATCAGGAAGTGCAGCCAATGATCTACGCGCCGTTCCAGCAGGAGCGCGGCGGGTTCGTGCGGTTCGTGTCGTTCGTCGCGCGCACGGCCACACCCGGCATCGTGGCCGAAGGCATCCGCGCGGAAATTCGCCGCGCCGCGCCCGATCTGCCGATCGAGAGCACGGTGACGATGGACGAAGCGGTGTCGGCGTCAGTAGCGCAGCCACGTTTCCGGATGTTGCTGCTGCTGCTGTTCGCCATGGCCGCGACGCTGATCGCGACATGCGGCATTTACGGCTTGATGGCCTACGCGGTGACGCAGCGCCGCCGCGAGATCGGCGTGCGCATGGCGCTCGGCGCCCAACGCCGCGACGTGCTCCGCCTCGTGCTCGCGCGCGCGCTCCGCATCGTCGTCGCCGGCCTGATCGTCGGCCTCGCCGGGGCCGTCGCCGTGACTCGCGTGCTGCAGACGTTCCTGTTCGGGGTGACGCCGACCGATCCGATCGCGTTCACGATGGTCACGCTGCTGCTGATGGCGGTGGGACTGATAGCGGCATGGCTGCCCGCGCGCCGCGCGACGAGGATAGACCCGTGCGCCGCGCTGCGCGCGGAATAGCCGTCAACGGACGTGACCCATCAGTGATGGGGCGTGTGATTCGTCTTGCGGCATGTCGGGGTCGGCGACCCCCGCCGCGATGCGTTCGCGCGTCCAGTGATGCGCGTCGTTCAAATGCACGATCAGCGCGCCCAGCGGCAAGGGCTTACAGGGCTGTAGTAGGTATCCTACTACCTTTAGGTGCCCTCCGGGCTATCTGGCGTCTCCGCGCGGGCTGCCAGATACGCGCGCAGCGACGGGACCTCTCTCGGTCGGCGCTCCAGGCCGAGAGCACGGAGCGCGGTCAATTCGACGGACATGAACTTGCTGAGCACGGAGGCGAGGTCAGCCTCGCTCTTTCGCTGCACGAGATCTCCGCGCCTGCCCTGTACGCTGCGCCGCGCGCCAGCAATCCCGGTTCCCTGCTGCGTGGCCTGCGCCATCACGAGCAACGTGCAGCCGCGCGCGAGCATGGCCAGCTCGGCCGTGCGCGCCTGCATCGCGCTTACGGCCGAGGGTCCGCCGAGGTCGACCGTGATTGCTTCCACGTAGTCGGCCAACAACGGCAGCACCCACCTGTCTCCCTTGCGTAGAGCCCGACCTTCCAGAACGCACGCCACGGATGGCGTACAGCGTTGAAATTCCCAGCGGTGCACCGCCACGACGCCGCACAACTGGCGCTCGCCGAGCATCATGTTCAATGCGCGGTTGCTGCTCGGTCTCGTGGAAGATGCCAGCGTTCGACTCATTGATCTGTTTGCCGAGCGTGCAGCGGCGGATGGCGACGAGAAGGCCGCCAAGGCAATCCAGGCCGCCAAAGAAGCGCCGCACATGGAGGATCGGCTCCGAGCAGCCGCCGACGCGCTGCCCGCTGATCTCCGACCGGGAGGGGTAAACCCGCTAAGCGTTCTCTACGACCACTACAGTCGAGGGATTCACGGGCTCTCTGATGACGATTGTCTTGAGGTTGCTCAGCAACTGGATTTTGCGCTGGAGTACATCTTCCGCAATTGGCGCAGGCAGATGGAGGATGCTGCGGTCTTGCGCGCGAAGGTGCAGCGCTGGAGTGACCCTTCAGGGCCTTCGAAGAAGCCGGACAATTGACGACGGGCGAACGTACGTGAAACGTATGGAAACGGAGACGGAGGATGCCAGCCCGTCCACTGGCGACCCTCCGTAAGTCCTTTTATCTCAGCACCGGCTTTCACCGGCTGGACGGGTTAGCACACTGGCAGTAGGTTCAAGTCCTACAGCGCCCACCATCCAACCCTCAGAACCTCAATTGCAGCGCGAGCTGCATGATGCGGGGATCGCGTGCGCTCGTGACTCTGCCGAAGGCAGGGTTCAGTTGCGCTCCGGACTGATCCCATTGCGGGTTGGTGTTCACCTCGTTGAACTGCGTGTGGTTGAAGAGGTTGTAGGCTTCGATTCGGAGCTGTGCCTTCACGGCCCCCGCCACCTTGAAGTTCTTGAACAACGCCAGATCGGTGTTGTTGATTCCCGGGCCCCGGGCGATTCGGCGTCCGGCGTTTCCACGCGCCAGGACCGCCTGTACTCCCGCCATGTCGGTGACCTGCTGGGCCAGCGCGGGCGGAGCGAAGACCGACGTGTCGAACCACCGGTCCGCCGTGCGCTTGTTCCAGGGCAACACCGGGTTGCCCGACAGGACGGCGCGCCAGCCTTCGCTGCCGCCCGTTATGTTCGTGCCGAAGTTGTTCGCCGTGGTGGCGGCGCAAGGAGCGTTTGGGATGGAGCAGCCGGTCCGCAGGGCGTTGGTGTAATCGAGCGAGAGCGGCCTACCGGACTGGAAGCGCGTGATGCCCGAGACCTGCCATCCGCCCAGGACGGCCTTCAGGAAGCCGTTCTTGATCTTGTCTCCCGGCAGATCCCACAGGTAGTTGGCCGCGAAGATGTGGGT
>DASXUA010000336.1:0-3062 GCA_036505095.1 Phycisphaerae bacterium | reverse complement strand
GCGATTTCGTCCGTGGGGCCTTCGAAGGTACCTCTCGCTTTCACTCCCGCCCCCGCGCCGGAGGCCGTGCGCAGCGCCGAGGACGGCACCACCCAGCACGCCCGGTCGCCATGCCAGCTGTGCAACGATTTCGTCCCTGGGGCCTTTCGAGGTACGTTCTCGCTTTCACTCCCGCCCCCCGCGCCGGAGGCCGTGCGCAGCGCTGGCGTGTCAACCGCTTCCCTCTTCCATTCCGCCCCCGCGCCGGAAGGCGGCGCGCGGCGCCGAGGACGGCACCCCCAGCACGCCCGGTCGCCATGCCAGCTGCGCAGCGATTTCGTCCGTGGGGCCTTCGAAGGTACCTCTCGCTTTCACTCCCGCCCCCGCGCAGGAAGGCGGCGCGCAGCGCCGAGGACGGCTCTTTGCGTCAGCCCGCGTCCGTTAGGAAGCCCGTGAGCTTGGCCCGCAACAGGTCGGCATACGCCTGGCGGGCGGAGCCATCGGTGTTGGTGATCGCCCACCAGTATTCCTCGCGATCCGCGGTCCAGGTCGGATCGGGCACCGTCCAAAGGGTCATGACGCCGATCCAGGGCCGCCAGTTCTGCCGCGCGTACTCGAACGCGCGCAGGATGTTGGCCGACTTCTTGGCTTCACTGACGGCGAACCACGCGTAGTTCGGGTGAAGTGTGTCCGAGGTCCAGCCGAACTCAAGCAGCCAGACCTGCTTGTCGACCTCGCCATTGCGCACCATGACCTCGCGCAGCTGCTCGACCCGTCGGAAATAGAACGAAGCATGCGGGAAGTTCGGCAGCGAGCCAAACGCGGCGTCAACCTCGGGCGCCTGCGTATTGCCATGCGCGCCGAGGACGTCGTACTTGCCGCGCATGCCAGCGTCATACAGCCACTGCAGGTACTGCACGTCATCAGCAGCGTGCCCATCTGAAACGCCAGTGGGCGATAACCCAGCAGTGACGACGATCACGCCAGGATCAGCCACCTTGGCCGCGGCGTACGCGACACCAAGTAGCCGCACATAGTCAGCCGCCTGCTGCCGATTGATCGTCTGATTGCCCCACTCGCGATCCAGGTTGACCTCGTTCCATACCTCAATCGCCGCAACGCGGCCGATGCTGGAGCTCGCGCCATAGCGTCCAACGAACGCCGACACGAAGTCCGCATAGTCCTGGTAATTGTCCGGCGGCCCGTTCAAGGCCCCGTCACGCCGAGCCCACGCAGGCTGAAAGTCCAATCGGGCGATGATTTTCACGCCCGCCTGAGCACTGGCACGAACCACGCGATCGGCTTCGACCCAATCAAAGCAGCCCTTGCACGCGCCCTCAATCTGGCGCCACTGGAATAGCGTCTTCTGCCAGCGGAAGCCGGCGTCGGTGACGAGCTTCAGATCTCGGTCGGTGGTGCCGCTGTGGCCCCACAGGAACAGGCTCATGCCGTAGTCGGGACTGGTCACGACGGTCGGCGTCGGCTGCGCGACGGTCGGCGGCGGCGCTGCGACGATAACGGGCGCCTGCTGCACGAACGCCTCGCCGAAGGCCGTGCCCGGCGGCACCTTCCCGTTCGGAGCCGCCGCGCGCAGCAAGCCGCTGCCAGCAGCCTGCGCGGCAAGGTCCTCGGGCAGCCGCTCACCCGTCAACAGCGCCTTGAAATAGTCGGCCAACAGCAGACCCTGGGTGCACTTGCAGCCGCGGTCGTAGTGCATCACGCCGCGCTGGAAGCGCTGATAGATGAACTCGTGATTGTTGGGATCGACGGCCGGCTTGGAAGTCGGCAGACCCCACAGCTGCAGGTTGAGCAGTGGCACTAGCCCGGTGTCGCCGCCCTGTGGGAAGGCGTCGCTGACGCTGACTGTCGACAGGTACGTCTCCAGGAAGCGCACGGGCTCGCCGTCGAGCGAGTCGGGCGCGTTGGCGCGCACGAACTCGATCGCCCTGGTCGCATAGCTTGGATCGCTTGGCAGCGGTGCGGCGTCGATCAACGCCTTGTCCGGCGCTGGAACGGTGCTGCCGCTGAAGCGGGTGAAGGGCAGGAGACCGTCGTCGAGCAGATTCAGCGTGCCCACTCCATTGCCACCACACTGCTGCATGGCCGCGCGCTGGAACAACTGCGTGCTGCAGCCGAAGAGGAGGAACTCGCGACTCACCGGGAAGCCGAAGGTGCGCACGCCGCCGCGGCGCTGGAAGAAGTCCCAGAACGTGTCGCGCTCGATGCGGTAGCGCGTTTCTTCGAAGAAGCGCTGATCAGCGCCGCTGCTCGCCGGTGCGGCCGCTGTCGGCGCGGCGCCACCGGGTACCCACCTGATGGCGTCGGCGACGACCACGCCGTCAGCGCGATCCGTCAGGCTTACACCATTGCCCGGTCCAAAACTGAAGCTACCCAATGACCGCCACGCGGCACCATCACGGCGCTGATCCACGCGCACGGTCGTCGAACCGGCCGCATGGGTGACCGTATAGGTCGCATTGCTGGCGCGATTCGGCCCGCTGGTCCAACGGGCAAAGACCTCATACGTCCCGCTGGCGCTCGCGGTGGGGAAAGCCCAGCGCACGCGATTGCCGCCGTCGCCGGCGACATGGAAGCGATACCCGTTGCCGAAAAATCCCGCGCTGGTCGACGTCGTGGTCCAGGTGCCCGTGATCTCGCCGCCGGCGTCGTCGACAATCAATTCATCCGCGGCCCGCACGGTCGCGGGCACAAGGCTTGTCAGCAGGAACGCCGCCGCTGCATACGCGGCGCCCACACGCTGCCGATGGAAGCGCATTCGCCCAGGGTAGACCGCGCAGCGGCTGTTCTCGGCCGTGCCGGCGTCACGAGCCGCTCACGGCGCGCCGGCTCAGGTGAGTCCGTGGCGCGTCGCCCATGCCGCGATCTCGGCTCGCGAGCGCAGGCCGAGCTTGTCTCGGATGTGCGCAGCGTGCGTGTCCGCGGTCCGTTCGGTGATGATCAGTACGTCGGCAATCTCTTTGCTGGTCTTACCCTGAGCAATCAGCACGGCCACCTCCTGCTCGCGCGCGGTCAGCCCACTGCCCACGGGCGTAGCAGCAGCGGCAACGGGTGCATGCGCAGCG
>DASXUA010000335.1:0-8571 GCA_036505095.1 Phycisphaerae bacterium | reverse complement strand
CGACAGTACGGCTCAAATCGAGAGCTGTTTGACGCGCTCCTGCGCGACACCGCGCAATCCAGACCCGAGTGGCTATACTGGGATTTTCACGAGGCGACCTTCGCGGTGGAGGGCGATGACGTCATCGCGACGGTCCACCACAAATCCGTTGACGAAGCGCAGCCACCGCATTGTCACACCGTCCGGTACGTGTTGCGGCGCGGGGACGATGGAGGCTGGCGCATCTTACGATGGGAAGCTGACCGGGCGCCCTGACCACGCGCTGCAGTCGTGTTCGACACTCCTCGGTCACCACTTGCTGGTGTGCACTCGTTTGCCGATAATGGGCAAGGACAAAGGCGGACTCTTCTGCTGGACCGCGAATTTCGGCGCCGGATGAATGAGAACGGAGATTCTCGAGGCAGTGCAAACGCGCCTAACCGGGGCCAAAACCGAGCGCATGTCGGAAGCGCCGCAGATTGATCTCTCGGTTGTGGTTCCGATTTACAACGAGGTCGAGAACGTCGCCCTGCTGGCCGGCGATATCCTGCGGGAGGTCGGGAAGCTCAATCAGAGCTTCGAAGTCATCCTGGTCAACGACGGCAGCAACGACGGCTCAGCCGACGCGCTCGACGCGCTGGCCCGCCAGCACCCCGGAGTGAAGGTTATCCATTTCGAGCGAAACTATGGCCAGACGGCCGCGATGGCGGCGGGGCTTGAGGCGGCGGTCGGCAAGGCCATCGTTACCATGGATGGCGATCGGCAGAATGATCCGGCCGATATCGGCATGCTGGTTGATAAGCTCGACGAGGGTTACGCCTGCGTCAGCGGCTGGCGACAGAAACGGCAGGATACCGGCATCCGCCGTTGGCCTTCGGTTGTCGCCAACCGGCTGATCAGTAAGGTGACCGGCGTCCGCCTGCATGACTACGGTTGCACGCTCAAAGCCTATCGCGCCGGCGCCCTCAACCCGGGGCAGATGTTCGGCGAGATGCACCGCTTTCTACCCGTCTATGTTGCCACGGGCGGGGGCAAGGTCGCGGAGATGGTCGTGCGACATCATCCGCGGACGGCCGGCGTCAGCAAATACGGCTTGAACCGCACCGTCCGCGTGCTGGCCGACCTGTTCCTCATCCGGCTTTTGACCAAGTATCGCACGCGCCCCTCGCACTTGTTCGCGCGCATGGCGCAATTCATGGGGCTTTTTGGTCTGGCGCTGCTGATCCTGGCGATGGTGGAGAAAGTTCGCCGGACGGGAGCTTTCTTCGGAATTCCATTCCTGACGGCCGTGTTAATGATGGTTGGGGCAGTCATTGTTTTGACCGTCGGCCTTTGCACTGAACTTGTCGTGCGTGGTCATTACCTGGGCACGGAGCGGAGCTACTGGCGCGTCGCACGGCGCGTCAACTTCGACCACGAGCCGGACCGGCAGAGCGGTTGACCCTGGACGCGCCGCGACCGCACGGGCAAGCAAAAGGCGCCGCTTGCCCATGCCACCCGAGTTTCGCCGCTCTGCGCGCGCCAGGGTGGCGTGGCAAGGGTTGATCGCCGTCGCCGCCGCTCCTAGAATAGCAGACCGTTGCGGCTGCTTCGGCCGCCACGCTCGGGACCCTTGTGCTGAGTCAGAGCAGTCCGTTTCCGAATGGAGCGATTGTGGGGACCCTGTTGCTCGCAGGGTTCGTGGTTGCGTTCGGCATGGGCGTGCTCTTGTATCGGCGCTGGATGCGTCGCGAGGATGGCGACGCGTCGGGCCAGACACCGTGGACGCTCCAACAGCTTCGGGAGCTGCGGGACGCGGGCGAGATCACGATTCCAGAATTCGAGCGGCTGAAGGCGGCGATGCTGGGGTCGGCGAGCAGCCGTGTGAAGCCGGCTCAGCCGCCGGTAGCTCCGAATGAGGGCCGTTCAAAGTCGGGCGATTAGTGGACTGGCTGGTCGATTTCGGACGATATGCCGGTAGCGCGAATTCTCCGGCGGCGGATGAGGCCGCAGCAGGGTGATTCTTTCGGGGCGATCTGATGTCGAATATGCGAACGGGCGGTGGCGGCGGTCGGGAACGCAGAACCAGCGTGTGCAGCTTCTGCGGTAAGGGGCAGCGTGACGCGGGCCCGATGGTGGAAGGCCCGAAGGACGTTTACATCTGCAAATCGTGCGTCGAACTGTGCCACAACATCATCCGCCAGGAGATGAAAAAGGCCACGACCACGCGGGCCGTGATCGGTGAGATCCCCACGCCGCGCCGGGTGAAGGACTTCCTGGATCAGTATGTCATCGGGCAGGACTCAGCCAAGAAGGCGTTGGCCGTCGCGGTTCACAATCACTACAAGCGCCTGTCGCATTTCGATACGGCCGACAAGGAGGAGGTGGAACTGGACAAGTCCAACGTGCTGCTGGTCGGCCCGACGGGTTCCGGAAAGACGCTGCTGGCCCGGACACTCTCGCGCATCCTGAATGTGCCGTTTGCCATCGGTGACGCCACCACGCTCACCGAGGCTGGCTATGTCGGCGAAGACGTGGAGAACATTCTGCTGCGCCTGCTGCAGAATGCCGAGTACGATCTCGAACTGGCGCAGCGCGGGATCGTTTACATCGACGAGATCGACAAGATCGGCCGCACGACGCAGAACGTCAGCATCACGCGCGATGTATCCGGCGAGGGCGTGCAACAGGCGCTGCTGAAGATGCTGGAGGGCACCGTCTCGAATATCCCGCCCCAGGGGGGCCGCAAGCATCCGGAGCAGCAATACATCCAGATGGACACCACGAACGTTCTGTTCATCTGCGGCGGCACGTTCGTGGGGTTGGAAGACATCATCAAGCGGCGCATCGGCAAGAGCGCCATCGGCTTTGCGAACGAAGCCCGCAGTCGGGATGCCGACACGGCCGAACTGGGCGATATCCTGGCGCAGGTCACCCCGGAGGATCTGATCGAGTTCGGCATGATTCCGGAGCTGGTGGGGCGGCTGCCGGTCACCTGCTCGCTGGCGCCGCTGAACATCGGTGCACTGGTCTCGATCTTGACCGAGCCCAAGAACGCGCTCATCAAGCAGTATCAGAAGTTCTTTGAAATTGAGGGCTGCGAACTGGAGTTCACGGATGGCGCGCTGCGACTGATCGCGGAACAAGCCATCAAGCGCGACACGGGCGCGCGCGCCTTGCGGGCCGTGGTCGAGGAGCTGATGCTCGACACCATGTACGAGCTGCCCGAGCGGCGCGATTCAGGCGTATGGGTGGTCAACGAGGCCGTGGTGCTGCGCCAGCAGAAGCTGTTTGAGAGCCCGGCGCGCATCCCGGCGCGCCGGCGGCGCGAGTCGGCATAAGAGACGTCCAGCCAATGCGAAACGAGCTTTCACTGCGATGTGATCGACGCGCGTGACTCCGCAACAGCGTTTGGTGAGCTACTGGTTGTGCTCGTCGCGCGAGGATCTCCGCGCCGCGCAAAGCATGCTTGGAGGCGGGCACTACCGTCTGGCCATGTTCTGCTGCCACTTGTCCGTAGAGAAGGCGTGAAAGCGGTTCTGCAGAGCAAGACGGCTGATGCGCCTCCGAAGTCGCACGACCTGAATCTGCTTTTGAGCCGCACCGGGATGATCGCACCCGGTGAGCTGGCCACATTCATCGACCGTATGTCGTTATTGAGCTTGTCAACGCGTTACCCCGGGATACTAAGCACTGCGCCTGTCGGCTTCCGCCGCTCAGGTGTCGAACGAACGATTGGGCTATCGGAAAGAGTCATTGAATGGTGTCGCCGAAACTGCTAGCACGGCAGGTGGCCGATTCCTATCGTGCCCACGGAATCGACGTCCAAGCCATCTATCTCTTTGGTTCTCACGCTCGTGGCGAAGCCAGGCGCGATAGTGACATCGACCTGCTGATCGTCACGAAGTCATTGCGCGGCCGCACGCTTTGGGGCTGGAGCGGACTAGCTGCCGGCGCGCTGCGGAACATTCAGGAGCCCATCCAGATCCACCCGATCACGCCGGAGGACTTCGCCCGTCCCGATCATGGGAGCTTCCTTGAGGCCATCCGTCCCGATCTCAAGCTGCTTTATCGGCAGCGGCGGCGGGCGAGGCGCACTGCGGCCGCCCGGCCCTGACCCCAGCGCCCGCATTGACTTCTCGATTCGTTTGACGGGCGGGTTCGTGCTGGCGGTGGCGGAGCGGAGCCATTCAGCCAGTTGTTTTAGCTGCTGCGGCACGTCGGGCGTCTTGTCGTGCCAGACGAGCGTCTTGCCTGAATAGGAAATCGAATAAGTGCTGCCTTCGAAAACCATGGGCGGATTCTTGAGCGGATTGATCGTCCAGTCCTTCCAGTCCTTCAGTTTGGCGGCGAGTTCGGCCATCTGGTCCCGGCTGAACACCAGCGAGCGCTCCCGGCCGGCGATGTCGCTGATGGTGACATTGCCGCGCGGTGACACGGTGACCGAGTTCTTGATGCCGTGCTGAGCGCTGTTCTCGGTATAGACCAATTCGCCGGACAAGCCTGGCTCGCCCTCGGCAGCGCTGCCGCGGCGATGATAGGTGCTCTGCGCCGTCATGAACTCACGCCCGTTGGCCGCCCGCACGTACATCTCGCTGACGTGCTCGTTGTCGCCCACGATGCGCAGCACGACCCGCGCCGTCTCGCCGCGCTGGGTGAGCGGGTTGTCGTAGGCACCGGTGAGCGTGAAGGTTTTGCCGGACGAATCGCAATCGCCCGTGTAAAACTGCGGAATATTGTGCTGATTGTCGAATGACGCCAGCGTGAACTTGTTCTTCACGTTGTCGCAGCCCAGCATGCAAATCCCGTTGTAAGGGCGGTCATATAGCTCCCCCTGCTTTTCCTGTCGCAGAAAGCGTCGGTCCAATGCCCAAGTATTCTCGCACGAGCATTTGTGCTCGGTGGGCTCGGCGTCGGGCTCCGGCCACAACTTGATGGTGACGTCCCAACTGCCGATCAGCGGCTTGAGGCGCGCGTGACAGCCGGTCTCGGACGTCTGTGCATGAGTGGGAAGCAGTGGCATGATCGTGATCCAGCTCAGCCATACGACGAGAACGTGCCGGACGACAGGATGTATGGATTGCGTACACATCTCTTTTAAACCGATCGCTCTGGAGCACTGGTCCCTGACCGGTTAATCCTACCGTATGCCCGTGCCGAGGGAAGCACCCTTCCATGACCTAGCGATCATTGGCGCCGGAGCGGCCGGGCTGGCGACCGCGATCTTTGGCGCGCGGCGAAATCCCTCGCTGGCGGTCGCAGCGCTCGATGGCACCAGGAAGCTCGGCGCCAAGATTCTCGTCAGCGGCGGCGGGCGCTGCAACGTCACCAACGACGTGGTCACGCCGGGCGACTATCAGGGCGGCAGCTCGAACATCGTGCGACGAGTGCTGAATGCTTTCACGGTCGAACAGACGGTCGCGTTCTTCCGCGAGCTCGGCGTCCGCCTGCACGTGGAGCCGGGCGGCAAGCTGTTCCCCGACACGAACAGCGCCCGCACCGTTCTGGAGGCGCTGCTTGCAGAAGCGAAACGCTGCGGCGTGAAGCTTCTAACGGATCAGCGGGTCACCTGGATCGAGCGCCGCGCGGATCGGTTCGAAATCTCCGTGCCGTCCGGCACGCTGAGCGCTTCCAGCGTCATCCTGGCAACTGGCGGCAAGTCGCTTCCGAAGACCGGCAGCGACGGTACCGGGTACACGTTCGCGCAGCATCTCGGTCACGCGCTGGTTCCACCGGTGCCGGCGTTAGCGCCGCTGGTCCTGGAGGGCGACTTCCACGCGCCGCTCGCTGGCATCTCACAGGAGGTCGAGCTAGCCGTGCGGGTCGAGGGCCACAAGCCGGTGCGCTGGCGCGGGCCGCTGCTGTGGACACACTTTGGTGTGAGCGGCCCCGTCGCTATGAACGCCGCGGGCACGTGGCATC
This sequence comes from Phycisphaerae bacterium, assembly GCA_036505095.1. Lineage (GTDB taxonomy): Bacteria > Planctomycetota > Phycisphaerae > UBA1845 > UBA1845 > DASXUA01. The sequence continues at coordinate 2,691 of DASXUA010000335.1, read as the reverse complement.
GCGCAAGACTCGAGAATCGTCCGGCCACCGTTTTGGTAAATTTCCTTCCAGGCGCTGACTTCGCGACGGCCGAAAACCGGCTTGTGGCGCTAGCCGCGTCTCGACCCAAGCTGGCCCTGCACAACGGCCTCGAAGCCTGGGTGCCCGCGCGCGTAGCGCTGGCGGTGCTCGACAAGCTAGGCATTTCCTGGCAGATCCCACTGGCGCATCTAACGCGCGAGGACCGGCGCAAGCTCGTGCACAGCTTGCTGAACTGGCCGCTGCCGGTGCGCGACAGCCGCGGGTACAATTACGCCGAGGTGACCGCGGGCGGGGTGCCGCTCGACGAGATCGATCCGGCCACGATGGAATCGCGGAAATGTCCGGGACTCTATCTGGTCGGCGAAATCCTCGACGTGGATGGCCGCATCGGCGGCTTCAACTTCCAATGGGCCTGGTCAAGTGCCTGGGTCGCGGCAGCGGGGGTTGCGAACGCATAGCACGAAGCGCATTTGGATGGCGGAGGCCGCATCTATGAATCAGATCGGCAAGGTCGCAGGCATTGCCATTCGCACGGCTATCAAGGGGCCGATGCGCGAGGTGCGCGCGGCGTCGGCCCGTGCTGACGCCGGGATTGATGGGGATATCAAAGTCTCTGCCAACCGCGGCATCACATTCATCGATCGGCGGCAATGGGAACAAGTCACGCGCGAGTTGCAGGCGGAGTTGCCGTGGCACACGCGCCGCGCCAACGTGCTCGTCGCAGGCCTCACGTTGGGCGACCTGCTCGGAAAACGGATACGGCTCGGTACCGTGGAGGTGCAGATTAACGCGGAAACCAAGCCGTGCGGCCTGATGGACGAATTGCACCCGGGCCTGAGAGCGGCGCTCGTGCCTGAATGTCGCGGCGGGGTTTACGGGCGAGTGATTCGCAGCGGGGTGTTTGCAATCGGCGATACGGTGACGATCGTAGCTGCTGAGCAAGCGGTGTTTACGCATCCGGAGCATGAGCCGGGGGCTCGCGTGATTCCGGGCGGTGCAAGCTCACAAAACCTGCAGGATCCAAGATAAGCAGGTTCGGAAACCGAGTGCGAAACGCCTCACCGTCACGCGCGGATTGGTCCGCCAAATCCAGGAGGTCTCGGTCGCGCGTGACGAGATACCGCGCATCTGCGGCTACCGCGAGATCGACGTACTTCTCGTCCTTTGGATCGCGCGGGAGAGAAAAGACGTGCGGGACCTGGGTAATCGGCAGGGCGAAGCTGAGCACGTCCGCGAGGAACGCGGCGACCGCCTCGGGAGTGAGTGCGGCGAATTTGCGGCGCAGCGCCGGGCGATTCAAAACGTCGTGTATTTCAAGGGCGACATCTGTGCTGATACACAACGTGACCTCGCCGCTGCGGGCCAACTCGAAGCAGGCACTTGTTCGCTCGGGACGCGCCGCGGCCTGTAAGTAGAGCATGCAGTCGAATCACTGCGCGCTCGCTCATTGCGCCGAGCCTTGCCGCTCACGCCAAACCTGATCTCGAAGCTGCTCGAAGAGCTGTTCCAGCTCTTCGTCGCTCATTCCGCTCTCGGCCACCTGTCGGCGGAAAGGTGCCAGGATTTCATCGATAGACCGTGAGGCAGCGGCATGTTCGAGGATGTGGGAGGCGTACTCGCCGACGCGCTGGCCACTGGCAGCGGCGCGCTCCGCCAGCTTGGCTTCCGCCTGTTTTGAGAGGCGGACCTTGAGAGAAAGTTCAACGGTAGATCCTGTCGCGGCAGCCATCATAAATCTCCGAAGTCTGCAACGAGTATACGCACTGGTGTTGAGCCGGACAATCGAAGATCGCTGCCGCATTGACGATCTGACTGCAATCCGCTAAGCCAGCGGGTGCGGATTGCGATGCGGCATGCGAGGTGACCGAATGTTCGCCTATCTTGACGAAGTGGAACGACTCCGTGACCGCTTGATTTCCATCCGCCACGATCTACACGCGCATCCTGAATTGGCCTTCGAGGAGAAGCGTACTTCGGCCAAGGTAGTCGAGGAGCTTCGCAAGCTGCCGGGACTGAAGCTCGAGACCGGTCTGGCCGGTACGGGTGTGGTCGCGACGTTGAACGCGGAAAAGCCGGGGCCATGTGTCGCGCTGCGGGCGGACATGGATTGTCTGCCGGTTCTGGAGCAGAACGAATTCGACTATGTCTCGAAGCATCCAGGCCGGATGCACGCCTGCGGCCATGATGGCCACACCACCTGCCTGCTCGGCGCGGCCATGGTGCTGGCGCAGCATGCCGACGAGCTGCCGGGCCGCGTGAAATTCGTGTTTCAGCCGGCCGAGGAGGGCGGCGGCGGCGGCGGAATCATGGTGCAGCAGGGGATCCTCGATGATGTCGATGCCGCCTTCGCGCTGCACGGCTGGCCGGAGGCCAAGGTCGGCACCATCGCCTGCGGCGCCGGGCCATCATTGGCGGCGACGGCCGAGTTCGACGTGCTGATCCGCGGCAAGCAGGCCCACGCGGCCTATCCCCAGAACTCTCGTGATCCGATCGTGACCGCGGGCCATATCATTACGGCCGTCCAGAGCATTGTCGCCCGCAACACCTCGCCGCTGGATGCCGTGGTGGTTTCGATTTGCAAAATGGAAGCCGGTACGGCTTACAACATCATCCCCGAGGAGGCCCGGCTGGCCGGAACGATCCGCTGCTACAGCACGGAAATCCAGCAGC
>DASXUA010000334.1:0-1903 GCA_036505095.1 Phycisphaerae bacterium | reverse complement strand
TCGCGGGGGTGCTGGTTATTCCGGCTCAGGCACAGACGGAGGAGGATCCGCGCAGGCTGAGCCGCGACATGATCGCGGCGTATGAGAAGGGCGACCTCGACCGGGCGATCGAGATCGGGCAGAAGCTGACCGCGATCGCGCCGGCGGACCATGACGTGCAGTACAACATGGCCTGCCTGTTTGCGCTCAAGGGCGAAAAGGAAAAGGCGATCGAGTGGCTGCAGAAGAGCGCGGACAACGACTTCGCGAAGCTGGATCTGGTCACGACCGATTCGGATCTGACAAGTATCCGCAATGAACCGGGCTACGCGCGGGCCGTGGAAAAAATCCGCGCGGCCCACGAGCGGAGTTTCGAGAAGTTCAAACCGAAAGCCGCCAAGAGCGAGCCGGTCATCATTGTGCCGCCGGGGATCGATGAAACCAAACCCGCGCCGCTGATCGTCGCCCTGCACGGACGGGGCGTGACGGCCAACTCCATGGTCACGGTCTGGGCGGATGTGGCCCAGGAAGCGGGCGCGATTCTCGTGGCGCCCAGCGCTGTCCTAAACGCCGGGCGCGGTTATGACTGGGGCGAGGTGGATGAGGCCGAATGGGTGGTCATGAACGCGCTGAAGCAGGTCGCCGAGCAGCACAAGATCGACAAGGAGCGCGTGGTCTTGACAGGGTTTTCGCAGGGCGGATATATGGCCTTCAATCTCGGAGTGCGACATCCCGAGGAATTCCGCGGCGTGATCCCGGTGGGCGGGGCCTACAACCGCTCGATTGCCTCGCCATCCTTCATCAAGACTGCGCGGAAGCCGAAATTCTATCTGATGGTGGGCGCCGATGATGAATCGGCCGAAAGCAATCGCCGGGCCGCGAAGGATTTCGAGGCCGCGGGTGTCTCGGTGCAACTTAAAGTGTACGAAGGGGTGGCGCACGATTTTCCAAAAGAGCGCGACGCGGAGCTGCGCAAGGCGCTGGAGTTCATCTGGGCCAAATGAGCCCCCAACGGCAGGCCTTCCGGGCTACCCAGCTCCAGTCATTTGGTGACAAGCGATGATTGCACCGCCTAGGGCTCGAACCTACGACCCGCTGATTAAGAGTCAAACGGAACCCATCGAAAACCCCGGAAAACAAGCCGATTCCGCAACACCACCAGCGCAGGCCCCAGCAGTAGACTCGGACTTGGCGGCCGTCGTGAGCGCCTGGCCGGACCTGCCGGAACACGTTCGCGCCACGATCCGCATGCTGATCGACAACACCGCCGGGAAGTAACTTCGCACCCGCTCGCATGGCGTCGCACGAATCGAATAGAGCCGTTTTGGCGCGTTGACCGCACCCGCAGCACTCCGGGGCGACGTTCGCCCCGCAGCGCGGCCGGCATGCGGCTGTGGAGTGCCGGCGGGGGACCGGGCGGGAGAACATTTCGAAGCCGAAACCGGGTAACAGTCCTGACGGCGTAACCGCGTGTGCACGGACGGCCAATCCTGCTGACCTGCCGTCTGCGCTATGGACACGGCACAATTGCCGCGCCGTTCCAGATGCGCGTCGTGTTCACGCCGTTTAGCAGTTGGACGAGGCGCAGCAGGTCCGCCGTGTTGACGATGCCGCTACGGTTCACGTCATAGCGCGCCAGATTCGCCGACAGGTTTGCCACGCTGCTCTGTAGGCCCTGCACCAGTGCCAGCAAGTCGGACGTGTTCGCGAATCCGTCCATACCCACGTCACCCGGCAGATACTCGTAGCGCAACGCTTGGCCGGGTGCGGCGTTGCCGAAAGTTATTGTGGTGCATCCGCCGGGTGGAATGGGCCCGCTCAGCGCGACGGTGTAGGGACCACTGCCGGAGCCGTCAAAATCGGTGACGCTCGGACACGGCGTGGAGCCGGCCGGCGTTCCCGTGTACGAGCATTGAATCGTGAT
>DASXUA010000333.1:0-4985 GCA_036505095.1 Phycisphaerae bacterium | reverse complement strand
TCCTGTAGCGCCCATACCAGCGTCAATCCGATCTGTGCACCGCCGTCGACACGATCGCACCACGCGTGAGCCAACAGGAGATTCTCTTGCTCGAGAACCAATCGCGAAAGCCACGCTCCCTGCTCCGGCCCCCTGAGCTTTACCTCCGCCTCCTGCGCAAGGGCCAAATAGAAGGCAAGGTGTCGCGCGCGAGCCCCGTCTCCTTCGCATGCTTCTGCGAGCCGTTCCTGGGCATACTGGCGTACAGTTGCCAGCAACCGGTAGCGTTCGCCCTCCAGCTCCAATTCCACCAGCGATTTCTCCAGCAGATGCGTCAGGAGGTCGAGCACGTCGTGCTCGTCGCGGTGTGATCCGAAACGCCGGCTGCACCGCGACCGCGCCGACTGCGAGAACAGCTTCGATGAGTTGAAGAATCAGTGGGGCTGGGGCGGTTACACCACGCACGACCTGCATCGCTGTCGCCTCGCCGCCAAGAACGTGGCACTGGTCTACAACTGGTGGAGTTGGTTTGTGCGGCTTGCCAATCCCAAGGCACGTCTGGAGGCGATTACTAGCCGCCCCAATCATGCTGGACAGACACACCTGGCCATCACCAGTTTGCACGCCGCACGCGATTTGGCCAAAGCCTGCTTCACGAGCATCCATGCGCTTCTTGGCCAACTCCAACGAACTGCGGCGCAGTTGGCCGAGCCGGACTGCTGGCGACTGATCGTCGAGCGCATCATCGCGCTCATGATGGCTACCAAATCACCGCCGCGGCGTCCATTTATGCCGTTGGCAATCGGCAACTGAGAAATTTAGGATGAAGGACTTCTTCGACCGTACATACTATGCTGCGCTGGACCAGATCAACGGTCGCCCGTATGCCGTGCTCATTTGCGCCGGCAGCGACGGCCAGAACGCCGCTCGTCAAATCGCGCGTATGTCTCCGGGCAGTTGCCGACCCAGTTATCGTTTGCACCCACGCCCAAACGCCCCAGACCATCTTGGCGCCGAAGCGAATAGGGTCCGCCGATCTCGCCCGTTGTGAGGAGATCGGAGCGACGCTCGCCACGGGCCTCGCGGCGGGGATCTATTGACACGGATCGGTGTTACGCCGGTGTCCAGCTCACAGCGGGGAACGGGCGAAATCCCGCCGTTCCAAGCACCCAGACACTGCGAATCCAGCCACGAGTCCCCAAAACGCCGCGCCGATATTCAGCAGTCCTTGATCGGTGACCGTAACCAGGAAGCTCACGAGCGCGCCGAGCGTAAAGCGATCCTTGAACGACGCCATGAATGCCGCCTGCAGTATGCGCAACATGGCCAGACCGGCAAGCACCATGATGAAAGCCTTCGGCGCATTAAGCATCAAGCGCGTGAGGGTTGGCGCTATCAGTCCGAACGCCACGGCGAGCACGCCCGTGAATATTCCGGCGGTGTAGTGTCGGGAGCGCTCGCCGGAGGCAGTGATAATTGCGTTGGTTGGACCCGTGAGGCACGTGCTGACGCTTCCAACCACCGCGCCGAGCATGGAGCCAACGCCGCAGGCCACCGTCACCGCGTCGATCGGTGGCTCATGGCCGGCCGCCTTCACTACCGCGAATCCCTGACCGTTCTGCACTACCAACACCGTAATTGCTAGCGGCACCACGAGTTCGAACATCGCCGCCCATGACCACACAGGCGCGTGCACCACAGGCCGGACCAGTTCAAAGGCGCCGAGCGCGGTTGCATCGACGCGGCCGAGCATCACAGCACCGATTGCCCCGACCAGCAACGCGCCGATGAGCGGCGGCAGGCGCCGCCCCAGCGCCGGCAGCGCGGTCAGCAGCAGGAAAGTGATCACCATTGGGCCGGCGATCCCGATGTCGGCGTGCAAGGAACGCACGAGATCGAGTCCAAAGCGCAAGAAGACACCGGCCACCATACCCATCACAATCGGCATCGGCACCGATTGCATCGCACGCCGTACCCATCCGGTGGCGCCCAACACGAGCATCAGCAATCCAGTCGCATAGAACGCGCCTATGACTTCGGCAAAGCTCAGGTGTGCCAGCGCGGGGCCGACGAGCACGGTGCCCGGGATCGTCCAGAAAAATGCCAGCGGCTGCCGGTACAACCAGCAGAAGAGCATGCTGATCAGCCCGTTGATGAAGAAAACGCCGAATATCCACGAGGCTAGCTCCGATTCGGATAGCCCACCACTCGTGCCGACCGCCAGGATGATCGCGACCGGCGCGGTGGCAGCAAACACGAAACCGATGAAGCCGTTGGCGGCATACGTCGGACCGAAATCCGCGAGCACTTGCCTCCAGCCGGGCGGACGGCGGCCCGGTCTTTCGACGTGAGAGAACATGCCGGTGTGCAGTGGAGGTCGTGACAGGTGCTACGCGCCGTCGTGGGCGATGCCTCGGCTCTTCAGCCGATAGACCATTTGGGGCCGCGTGATGCCCAGCAGTCGGGCGGCGGCGGCGACATTGCCGTGGACACGTTCAACCGCCTTTTTCAATAACATTGTCTCGATATCGTCCAGCGACACCCTATCGGTGTCATCGCCCTGCCCCAGCAGCAGATTGCTAACCCGCCGCGATACGCGGTCGAGGTCGCGGTCAGGAGCGGATTCGCCGATGAATTCCAAGGGGTCGCTGGCAACCAGCTTGCCGTCGCGGCTCACTGCGAAGCGTCGGTCGCCTAACTGTTCACCGCTGGTGAACAGGTGCGGTGCGTCGATGGGGCGGTTCTCGCTGCCAAGGATGACACCCCGTTCGATCACGTTCTCCAGTTCGCGGATATTCCCCGGCCATGCGTAGGACAGCATCGCGTCGATGGCGCGCTGAGTGAAACCAGTCAGCGTGCGCCCGTGGCGGCGCGTGAACTTCACCAAGAAATGGTTCATCAGTAGCGGGACGTCCTCGCGGCGCTCACGTAGTGGCGGAATCCGGATCGGAAACACATTCAGGCGGAAGAACAGGTCCTCGCGGAACCGCCCGGCCCGGACCTCTTCGCGCAAGTCGACATTGGTGGCTGCGATGACGCGCACATCGACCCGGCGGATTTGCGTGTCGCCCAGGCGCTCGATCTCGCCTTCCTGGACTGCGCGCAGCAGCTTGCCCTGGGCAATGGCGCTGAGCGTTCCGATCTCGTCCAGGAACAGTGTGCCGCCGTCGGCGCGCTCGAATCGGCCGAGGCGGCTCTGCGTGGCCCCCGTGTAGGCACCGCGCTCGGCGCCAAACAACTCGGACTCGACCAGGTGCTCCGGCAGCGCAGCACAGTTCAAGGCCACGAAGGCCTTACCGCTACGTGGGCTAAGTCGATGGACGGTGCGTGCGAAGACATCCTTGCCGACACCACTCTCACCTAGGAAGAGCACAGTGGCGTGCGTGGGCGCCACCCGCATAACCATGTGGCAGACTGAGTTGAAGCCCGGCGACACGCCGACCAGCCTGTCCTCTTCGGACACCGGTTGCGGCGGCAGCACCGGGCGCGCCCCCTCGTTGTGCGCCCCACCGGCATGCACCGATAATCCGCCGGTGAACGCTGCGGCCTGCAGGTACTGCATGTCGCCTGCGGCCTCATCGCCCCATTCCTCAACCGTCTTGCCAACGATGCGGCAAGCGGGCTGCCCCATGGACTGGCACTCGACCTCGCGGTAGAGCACCGGCCGGCCCATGAACTCGGTGGAAAAGCCTGATGCATAGCCGATCTGCATCCAGCACATCGGCTCGGTGCCGATGGCGAAGTGGCGAGCGTGTTCCTCGTCCTCGACCGGGCTGGTCCAGATGAACTCGCCGTAGTGCTTACCGCGCTCGACGTCGAACTCGAGGCGCACGGCCTCGGATAAGCCAATGCCCTCCAGGCAATGCATCTGCGGACCGACGACGAACATGTCCTTGAGGTTGGTGGTGGGACGCACCTTGCGCGCCATCTGAGCGTCACACGCGCCGGCGTGGTAGCCCATGCGAGTAAGAAAACCGCGGGCAACTTCCACGCCCAGGGCCTCGATCATTTCTCGGCGCAGCGAACCCAACGCTTTCGCGTGAACCAGCAGCATGCGCTGGTCGTCCAGCCAGATGCGGCCGTCGCTGCCGGAGAAGTGCAAGCGCGCCATCAGATCGGCCATGTCGGGAAAGCGCACTTCATCTATGCTGGCTTGGTCGGGCTGCACGACGGGTAGATGATCGCGCGGCAGCGCCGGTGTTCGGTGGCTGGTCTTCATTCTCCGAGCCTCCTCTGTTCGGGATAACCGCGATATTTGTGTTGATCTCGGTCAGTCGGCGGGTGCTGCATTCGCCTGACACGAGCATGCGCCGTGCCAAGGCCCGGATAACCACGGACGGAACGACAGTATGCCCGTTGGCAGCGACGAGACGGCGCGACGTGCGATGAGAACCGTTGTTGGAGTGTGAATCAATTGATTCATGTGCGCGTGCAGCAAACAAACGTGCTTGCGATCAATTGATTCATTTTGTACCCATGCCGGGCCCTCGTCCAGAGATCGCACTAGCCGACCAATTGCATGGGGGCACCAGCTGCGTCGTGTGGCGCGGGACCGCGGATTGGCTCTGGCACGCGTGATGCTCAGAACACTGTCAACCCCGCGGAAGATGATGAATTGATCTAGGGCAGTTAAGGCTGCGCGGTCTTGAACGTGAACATGCTCCACGTCCCGTGCACCACCGCATCGGAGAAGGCAAAAATGCATGATCCAGCTATGTGCGCTACCGGACAGACACACCGCGGCATCGGTGAGAACCATGTTCTGGAGGTGTGCAGGATACATAGATCTTCTTGCTGGCCAGCCAGGCGCACGGCATCGCCAATACGCGGCTTACCTCGCAGCACCATCAGACGCGATGAATTGACGTACCGGTGCATCGGTAGGTTGATTCATCAGTGACGGCCTCTGAACGTGTCGGTACCGGCGGCAGGCCTTTCAATCCATCGGCGTACAGGAGATTAGCGTGATTCAGACCCACCAAGACAACGGAACCAACCTCGCCAAG
>DASXUA010000332.1:0-8904 GCA_036505095.1 Phycisphaerae bacterium | reverse complement strand
CGCTGGTCGATCAGCTTCAGATAGGCCTCGTGCACCAGCGCCGTCGCTTGGAGAGTATGGCCGGCGTCTTCCTCCTGAAGGTAGGCCTGCGCCAGCTTGCGCAGCTCCGCGTAGACCAGCGGCAGCAACTCATCGACCGCGCCCGCCGCCGTCAACAGGCGTGTGACCTCACCAGGCTGTGTGCCCCCCAGCATCCCATCCCTTTCCAGATCTGATCCGTGGCGGATTTCAGACGTGATTTTCGCGGTATTGGTTGGGGCGGGCAATCCCGCCTCCGGGAAATCAAGGAATCGTTCGCGGCGGAACGGCCGGGCAGCGCGACTACTGCCCGATTCCGCTGCGCTTCGCACACACAGGAGGATTGCCGTGCAGCATCGCCCAACCCAGACGATCAATCATGCTGTCCGCCACGCTGTGTGGTGCCTGGGCTTACTTGTGACGGCCGCCGCGCAGGCGACCATCGGCCCGCCGGTAAAGATCATCATGCCGCGTGATGGGGCCGTGCCGGCCGTTCCCGGGCAGGAATACGTGGGCACGATCCAAGTCCGCGTCGGGCGCGAGGGGTCGCTGGATGGCTTTCATCTGGAAGGCGAAAGCTGGCACATTGTATCCCTGGACGTCCCTGACTCCAAAGTGCTCAAGCCCGGCGAAGTGCTGACGATCACGTTCCACGCGATTCCGGGCGATGCCTCGAAGCCACTCACCTTCACGTTGCGCTTCGACCAGCAAGAGGTACGGAAGCTGTTCAAGCTCGGACCGGCGGATTTTGAGCGCCTCACGAAACCGCGGCCCTTGACGCGGATCGGTCCAGGAATTCCGCCCGGTGGTGGGTCCGGCGGCGGCGATGCGCCTGAAGGCGGCGGCTACGACATCCATTTCACCGGTCGGCTGGTTTATACCCGTCCGGCGCCGGCAGGTCAGCCCGCAATCGTTGGCGCCGACGAGGTGAAGGTCGAGATCAAGGATCAGGACGATGTTACGGCCGACGAGACGATTTGGGAAGGTCTGACGGACACGAACGGCTTCTTCGACGTGACCGTCTTCTGGGACGACTGTGACATCCTGGGCTGCGATGCGCCCGATCTCTACGTGCGCTTCGAAACCGGCACCGGCGTCGTGGATGTCGAGGACCCGGGTTTATTCGAGACGAACTACAGTTGGAGCACGGCGGACAGCCCGGGCGTCGTTCAGGATTTCTCTGGAACGACCTATGACTTCGGCACGCTGACGCCGTCGGACTCGGCCGATTTCCCCGCGCTGCACATTCATACCAGCATCGTACGCGCCCATCGCTTCATTCTCACGCGCGACGGCACCGACGTTCAGCACGTCGATGCACAGTGGCCCGACGGCACCAGCGGCGCGTATTACAACGGCGACGTGCACGTCAGTACGGCCGAGCAGTGGAACGAAGGCATTCAAACGCATGAATATGGGCATCATTTTCTCGACCATTATTCCATAAATACTTCGCCGAACTACTGCAATATGATCTGCGACAGCATGGGTTGCGGCCATTGCGTCTGGTGCCAGGAGAATCTGACCGACGCCTGGAATGAGGGCTGGCCGGATTGGTTCGGCGACGTGGTCAATCGCTCGTACCCGGCGGACTACGGGATTACAGCGCTTTCGATCCAGGACTTCCGCAGCAACGCGGAACTCATCGGAACCTGCCAGGTCGATGGCACGTTCCACAACCCGCTCATTACCGAAGGCTTCATCAATGCCTTGTTGCGTGATATCGATGATGCCATTGAAGATGCGGAGGACACGGATGGAGACGGCGTGGCGGACGGCGATGGCAACCCCGATGTGCAGGCGGCCTGCTCGCGCGATGCTCTATCGCTGGGAGTCGATGAGATTTTTCAGGTGGTCAGGCTCGACCAGCCGACGACGGTTACTCAATTCCTCACGGCCTTTCGCAATCGCTTTCCGCAGCACGCGCCCGGATTGTGGAAGACCGCCAACAGCGTGGGCGGCAACAACTATACTTGGCCGGATACTGCCCCGCCCGGCGCGGTGACCGTGCTCGATTCACCGACCCATCCGCTCGGAACGGGCGGCGGCAGCCCGTTAATCACAATCACCTGGCAGGAAGCTCCCGATGATGCCTCCGGTGCGGACGTTTACGCCATCGGCTGGTCGAATACGGCGCAGGGCGCGCCTTTCTCCATGCAGATAATCAACGGACCGGATTGGGCCACTGGGCAGTTCATCGCGGTCAGCCCGCCGGTAGGAATCGGATCATACTGGCTTTCGATCCGCGCGCAGGATTGCGTGGGCAACTGGAGCGATTCGATCGCGTTCTTCGGCCCGTTCGAGGTGACCGACTGCAACGGCAATGGCATCGTCGATGGCTGCGAGGTGACCTGTAATCTGTGTGACACGCTGCCCTCGGGATCGTGCACCCCCGCCGTGCAGGCGTTCTGCAACGTGCCGGGTTGCGGAACGGCGGCCGATTGCAATGGAAATCTGGCGCCGGATGCTTGCGACGTGGCCAGCGGTTCGTCGGGTGATTGCAATGCCAACGGTCTGCCCGACGAATGCGAATCCGTCACATTTGTGCAGTGGGTCGGCGGCAGCGGTTCATGGAATCAGGCCAGCAACTGGTCGCCCGGACTGCCCGGACCGGGCGACCACGCCTGCATCGATGTGCCCGGCGATATTACCGTGACGCACTCGCAGGCGGGCACCACCCAGATCGCCAGCCTCGGCTGCTACGAGACCTTCAACCTCACGAACGGCACGTTGTCGGGCACGGAGAATTTCGGTTTCTTCGGTCCGCTGAACTTCTCGGGCGGCACGCTGGCGGGCGCCGGCAACACGCAGGCGTACGGCGGCGTGACTATTAGCACCTATTCCACCAGCAAAAATGTCGCCCGCCCGTTCACCAATCACGCGACGGCCACCTGGACGGGCGGGACGCTGGGCGTCAGCGTCGGCGCCACGTTCACCAACGCGCTCGGCGCATTGTTTGACGATCAGCAGGGCGCCAATCTGAATCCGAGCGGCCAGCCGCAGAACAACAGCATCACCTGGATCAGCGGCTCGCAACCCGGCATCTTCAACAATGCGGGCACGTTCCGAAAATCGACCGGAACGGGCACCACGACCATCAGCTTCGTGCCGTTCAACAATGCGGGAACGGCCGAGGTGCTGGCCGGCACTCTGAGTTTGACGGCCGGCGGGACGAGCAGCGGAATCTTCAACGGCGCGCCGGGCGCTACGCTGCGCTTTGCCGGTGGCACCCATGATTTGACCAGCACCTCAAGCATCAACGCCGACACTGTGCAGATCTCGAGTGGGAATGTGAACGTGGGCGGCACGTACCAGATCAATGGCACGAGCGGGCTGCTGAACCTGACGAACGGCACGCTCGCGCTCGACAGCGGCGCGCCGGTGATCGTGCCGAATTACACACAAAGCGCTGGAACCCTGACGGGCAGCAGCGCGTTCCATGTAACCGGGCTGCTGGATTTCGCCGGTGGGACGATGTCGGGTTCGGGCACCACGAACGCCGATGGCACCCTGACGATCAGCAACTATTCCACGAGCAAGAACGCGGCGCGCAACTTCACCAACAATGGTACGGCCACCTGGACGGGCGGTACGCTGGGCATTAGTGCCGGCGCGACCTTCACCAACGCGCCGGGGCGACTCTTCGATGATCAGCAGGGCGCTAATCTGAATCCCAGCGGCCTGCCGCAGGACAACAACATCACCTGGAGCAGCGGCTCGCAACCGGGCATCTTCAACAATGCCGGCACGTTCCGGAAATCCAGCGGAACGGGCACCACGGCCGTCGGCTTCGTCCCGTTCAACAATTCGGGGATAGTCGAAGTGCTCGCCGGCACTTTGAGTCTGAATGCCGGTGGCACCAGCGGCGGAACTTTCAACGGCCTTCCCGGTGCCATCCTGCGCTTCGGTGGCGGCACGCACGACTTGATCGGCAGCTCGATGATCAATGCCGACACGGTGCATGTCACCAGTGGGACCGTCAATCTCGATGGAAGTTATCAGATCAGCGGCACCAGTGCCCTGCTGAATCTGACGTCGGCGACACTCAATACCAATTCTCCCATCGCCGTGCCGAACTACACGCAATCCGGCGGGACGCTCACCGGCAGCGGCAATCTGACAGTAAGTCAAGCGCTGACTTGGTCGGGCGGCACGATGGCGGGTTCCGGCATGACCCAGGCCAACGCCGTGCTGACCATCAGCAACTATTCGACAACCAAGAATACGACGCGCAATCTGGTCAACAACGGCACGGCCACCTGGACCGGCGGGACGCTGGGGCTGAGCGCCGGCGCGACATTCACCAACGCGCCTGGGCGACTCTTCGATGATCAGCAGGGCGCTAATCTCAATCCCAGCGGCCTGCCGCAGGACAACAACATCACCTGGAGCAGCGGACCGCAACCCGGCGTCTTCAACAACGTCGGCACGTTCCGCAAGTCGAGTGGAATGGGCACGACGAACGTTTCGTTTGTGCCGTTCAACAACTCCGGCATCGTCGAAGTCCTGGCCGGGACATTGAATCTGACTGCCGGGGGCACTAGCAGCGGAATATTCAATGGTGTGCCGGGCGCCACGCTGCGCTTCGGCGGCGGCACGCACGATCTCACCAGCGCCTCCGCCATCAACGCCCACACGGTACACGTCGCCAGCGGGACGTTGAACGTGGGCGGCCTGTATCAAATGGCCGGCACGAGCGGTCTGCTGAACCTGACGAACGGCACGATAGCGGTGGACAGCAGCCAGCCGGTCATCGTTCCAAACTACACTCAGACTGGCGGGACCCTGACCGGCAGCAGCGCCTTTCACGTAACCGGACTGCTGGAGTTTGCCGGCGGAACCATGTCCGGCTCGGGCAGCACGAACGCCAATGGAAGCTTGAACATCAGCAACTATTCCACGACCAAGAACATTACGCGCACCTTCGTTAATAACGGCACGGCCACCTGGACCGGTGGGACCCTGGGCATCAATGCCGGCGCCACATTCACCAATGCACTCGGTGCGTTATTCGATGATCAGCAGGGCGCGAACCAGAATCCCAGTGGCATCCCGCAGGACAACAACATCACCTGGAGCAGCGGGCCGCAGACCGGCGTCTTCAACAATGCCGGCACCTTCCGCAAGTCGAGCGGATCGGGCACGACGAACATCAGCTTTGTCCCATTCAACAATAGCGGCACGCTCGAAGTCCTGGCCGGGACGCTGGCCTTCGGCACGGGCGGCATGACACAAACCGCAGGTGAAACCATTCTAAATGGTGGGAACATCCAGACCAGCACCCCGATCGCGCTGCAGGGCGGCACGCTGCGCGGCAACGGCACGATCACCGGCAGCGTCAACAGCTCGGGCGGCACCGTAGCGCCGGGTCTTTCGCCTGGTATGCTGACGATTTCGGGCAACTACACGAACAACGGCACGCTCGCGATTGAACTGGGTGGCACCACCGCCGGCAACGGCTTCGACGTCCTCGCTGTCGGCGGCACGGCCACGCTGGGCGGCACGCTACAGGTGACGCTGGTCAACAGTTTCAATCCGCCACCGGGAACCACCTATCAGATCCTGACGGCCGGCACGCGCAATGGGATCTTCGCAAACGTGTCCACGCCTCCAACCCTGCAGGTGAACGTGATCTACGGGCCAAGCTCGGTCACGCTCGAAATCGGTAGCACGCCAACGCCGGTGGACATCGTCTCCGCCAATCCACCGTTGACGAATCCATTTGGCTCAGGCGTATTTCGCGATGTATTGCAGAACACAAACGCGGCGCTGGCGCCGCAAGGGATTGGCGTGGCCGGCACGCCCGATCAGGGTCCGTACACCTACGCTCCGTTCAGCGTGACGTTCAGCGGCACGCCGACGCCGCTGCCGGCGCCCGGAAACATCACCGTCAGTTGCACGGATATAGCCGGCAACGGTGCGGCCGATTGTCCGGGGATCGCCAGCGTCGGCGGCGCTGGCGCGGGCCCGTGGACCATCACGCTCACCGCGCCGCCGCCACCGCGCGAGTGCATTACCTTCAATTTCGCCGGTACGAATGCAGGTCAGCGCTTGCAGTACCAGAGTCTGCCCGGTGACACGAACCTGAACGGCAACGTGAACACGCAGGACTTGCTCTGGCTGGTGCAGCGCATCAACGATGGCCTGGCCAATCAAGCCGCCAACCTGGCGCGCTACAACATTGACCGCAGCAGCGGCAGCAGTCCGGTGAACACTCAGGACCTGCTGCGCCTGGTGCAGCTCCTGAACGGCGTTAACGCCACGCAGGTATTCAATGGCGCGAGCGTCGCCGTTTGCCCATAATCAGAACCCCCCACGGCCTGCCCGCCGGTCTGTTGGGCGGGCGAGTGGGGGGTGACGTCCGCGCGGCTTATCGTGTGCGCAACTCACCTCGCTCTCGCGGGCGAGGTGCTGGGGGCCGCGACTGAGGAATCATCAAAACACCGGCCCGGTCGGGAACCGCCCGACCGGGCCTTAATCCTGCGCGCTTCTCGGCCATGACACGGACCCGCGTGGCGGGTAAACTGGCGGTACTCCAGGACGCTGGGGGCACGTACATGGGCCCTACCCCGCCCGAGCACATCACGCGCCTGCTTCAGAACGCCCCGAACGACCGGGCCGCGGCCGACGAACTTTTTTCGCTCGTTTACGACCAGCTCCGCGACATTGCGCGGCAGCGCCTCAAGCAAGAACGTCGCGGCCACACCCTCGGCGCCACCGCACTGGTCCACGAAGCCTGGCTGAGGCTCGTCCCCGATGCGCGCGTGGCAGCGAACAGCCGAGCACACTTCTTTGCGACCGCCGCCGAGGCCATGCGTCGCATTCTCATCGACCATGCCCGGACCCGCGGGCGGGTCAAGCGGGGAGGCGAACGCGGGCGGCGTCCGGACATTGGCGGCGTCCTCGATCTGGCGGCGGAAGAAAAAATCGCGGACGCCGTGGCCCTCGACGAGCTGATTTGTCGCCTAGAGATAGAGGACGCGCAGGCCGCCGCCGTCGTGCGGCTGCGGTTCTACGCGGGGCTGAGCATCGACGAGACGGCCAGCGCCTTGGGCGTCTCGCCCCGGACGGTCAAACGGGATTGGGCCTACGCGCGCTCCTGGCTGCTGGACGCCTGGCAAGGCGGGGAAGCACCATGAACTATGCTCATGATCAGAAAGACGCCGACGCGCGGCGGACCGCGAAGGACATCTTCAACGACGCGCTGGACTTGCCGCCGCATGAGCGCGCGGCCTTCGTCGCGCGTGCGTGCTCCAACGATCCGGTCTTGCGCGAGCGCGTGCTGCACTTGCTGAAGGTACTTGAATCAGGTGCCGACTTCCTCGCCGCAGCCACCGTCAACCCGGGACACGCGGGTCCCCGCATCGCGGGGTCGTCGCTTGGCGACGAGTCCGCCGCAGGCGGACCCGGCGAGTCCAGGGTTCAGCCGGGTCCATTCTCCTCAAGCGCTGTCGCCGCGGCCGAGACGCCTGAGTCACGCGACGTTCGACTCGTGCAGGCGGCGGCCGGTGAAGTCGCCGCACTCGCCACGCACTCGGACACCGGGCCTTGCGAGGGCCCGGGCGCGGCGATCGGGCCATACAAGCTACTCGAGCGCATCGGCGAGGGCGGGTTTGGGACGGTGTATCTGGCCGAGCAGAAGGAGCCGGTGCGGCGCAGGGTGGCCGTCAAGGTCATCAAGCTGGGCATGGACACGCGGCAGGTGATCGCCCGCTTCGAGGCCGAGCGGCAGGCGCTGGCAATGATGGATCATCCCAACATCGCGAAGGTGCTGGACGCGGGCACCACTCCCTCTGCCTCCCAGGTCGCAGACTCGCCGCGGAGAGGAGAGGGCCGGGGTGAGCCTGCTCCCTCTCCCTCCCAGGGAGAGGGCCGGGGTGAGGGTCGGCCCTATTTCGTGATGGAGCTGGTCAAGGGTGTGCCGATCACGCAGTACTGCGACGATCAGCGCGTTCCGCTGCGCGAGCGGCTGGCGCTGTTCACCGACGTGTGCCATGCGGTGCAGCACGCACATCAGAAGGGGATCATCCACCGCGATCTGAAGCCCTCCAACGTGCTGGTCAGCCGGCACGACGACAAGCCGGTGGTGAAGGTAATCGACTTCGGCATCGTCAAGGCCACCGGCGGGCGGCTGACGGAGAAGACGATCCACACCGAGTGGCGACAACTCATCGGCACGCCGGCCTACATGAGCCCCGAGCAGGCCGGCATGTCGGACCTGGACGTAGACACACGCAGCGACATCTACTCGCTGGGCGTGCTGCTGTACGAGCTGCTCACCGGCACGACGCCGTTCGACGCCGACCGTCTGCGCAGCGCCGACTTCGACGAGCTGCGGCGCATCATCCGCGAGGAAGAGCCGCCGCGGCCCAGCACGCGCGTCGCTGAAACGTCAAAACGCCAAAACGCCAAAACGTCAAAATCCGGACGATCTGAGTCGGTACCCCGCTTGGGAGTGCGCGGCCATTCAGAGCCGCGCGCGTCAGCCAGTCCCGGCGCGCCGGGACTCCCTCACGGTCGCGGCTCTGATTCGGGTCGCGGCTCGGAGCAACCTTCTTCGGCGATTGACATTGCCCAGCACCGTCACACCGATCCAAAATCGCTCGTGCGCCTGCTCCACGGCGAGCCGGATTGGATCGTGATGAAGTGCCTGGAGAAAGACCGCACGCGGCGTTATGAAACGGCCAACGGGCTGGCCGCCGACGTGCAGCGGCACCTGGCCGGCGAGCCGGTCGTCGCCGCCCCGCCGAGCAGGCTCTACAGGCTGCGCAAAACTCTCCGGCGCCACCGCGGCCCCGTCGCCGCCGTGGCGGCGTTTGTCATCCTTCTTACCTGTGGCACCGTCGTCTCGACGGTATTCTGGCAGAGGGCAGAGCGCGAGTCCGA
>DASXUA010000331.1:0-3527 GCA_036505095.1 Phycisphaerae bacterium | reverse complement strand
TGATGAACGCGTCGCCGCAGATGAAGTCTTCCGGATTCGTGAACACAGCGGCCGTCAGGTCGAAGCTGGCCACGAAATCGCCCGTGAACGGGTCGAAATCATCCTCCGTATCTAACTCGATCGTGTCGAGGCAGGGATACTCCAGCAGCACCGTTTCGCCATCGAGAACGAAACCGCTCTGCCTGACGCCATTCACGAAGAATTCGACAAAGATATCGCAGCCGGTCTGGTTCTCGATGCCCAGCAGGGTGATGTCCGGCAGGTCCTCCACCACAAGCTGCTGGTGGACATCGGTGATCACGGTGGTCTGCTGCTCGATCACGACGGTGTCGTTACGCTGGACCGCGTCGGCCGGGAGCGCGATCGTGCGCGGGTCCTCATCCTGCACGCGATTCACCGCGCGAATGACGCGATCGGCCGCACGCAGGACCGTACGGCCGCCGGCCGCGATCGTGCCGCCCGATCCGCAGCCGGCGACGAGACACACTTGACCGCCCAAACCGCCTACAACGAGCAGAACGAACGCAGAACGGCGCATGCTATCTCTCCCGCGTCGCGCCCCGCGTCATGCCGGCACGAAACGCCAGAAATCGAACCTTCGCGCGACGGCGCCCGTGCGTGGCCGGACCCGGTTCCTGTGGGTAGATGGGTTGCTTCCTACACAGGCCCGCTGCGCCACGGGCAAACCCCCTGCCGCGCTCCGCTGAGATTCAAGCGCGTATCACCGGCCAGTCAAGCGGCCATGGCGCCAGAAGTGCGCCGGCGGGCGGCGGGCAACCGCCCTGGGGAACGAAGTGTAATTCGCAAGCGGCAGGCGCATACTGAAACTTGGCCCGAGTGCGCCCAGCGCGTCGAACAGGAATCCCATGAAATGGCCCGGCTCGACGCGCATATTGCGGGGTGTGCGGGTAAGCCTGCAGGTCGGCGATCGGAATACTGAAATGGTTCGCAGAAACCTCGCAAGAGCCTTCCTCATTGGTGCTGCACTGCTGCTAGTCGCGCACGTAGCAAGCTTCGTGCACCCCATGGGAACAACCCGCGTGCTTTCGCCCACAAGGACTCGCGAGTTGCTCCTAATGCGTGGTCACTTCGCCTACGAGTCGCGAGTCAGCGGGGCACCGCCGCCTCCCACGTTCTGGAACTCCTCCCGGTCAGTGGCAGGATACAAATGGGAGGTCATCTCGATGGCTACAGTCAACGTGCCCGTCCCAGAGCCGGAGACTCGCCGATACGTGATGGGACCGGGCGTCGTCCCGGAATGGGAGGGCTCGAATATCAGACAAATCAAAGACCGTCTCGCGTCGTACGGTCGCTTACCTCCCGTTCGTGTGCTGACCGTGTATCGACTCACGTTGCCTCTCCCCGGGCTATTCCTGCTGCTGCTGATCTATCCCCTGACGTTCTGGCTGCCTCACTGGGTCCGCCACTGGTGCCGAGCGCGCGCCGGACGGTGCGTCAGATGCGGCTACGACCTTACCGGGAATCTATCGGGAATCTGCCCGGAATGCGGAGCCGCCCTGTGAAACGGAAGGTCACGCTTGGTTTGCTCGTTCTAGTTGCGGCGGCCATCGCGGCGGTTTCGATCGTCAGTCGCTGGCGCGTGATCTACGTCGATCTGTCCAGCGATAGTCATCGGTGGTTCACGTTAACGGTGCTCACAGCGCGCACGCGCATCTTCGCCCGTGAAGATGCGAGTTCCTCTGGACCCGAAGAGGCGCGAACCCGTTCGCGTTTGCACCGTATCATCACTGACTGATGATTCAGAGCACGGTCCGACAACATGCTGCGCAAGTGCATCATAACCCTGATGTTCCTGCCGGCCGCGGCGATGGTCTGGCTGCAGCTTCCGGCGCGCGCGGGCTGCCTTTATCTCCACTGGGACAGCACGGGCTGGCATGTGAAGCGCCAGCGCGATCTTCCGGCAACACCGACCGCGGCGCGGAGCCCGGCCGAATGGTGGATTCGCCTCGACCGGCACGTGCGGATCGAGCGCCAGACCGCGCCATCCGCGCTGCCGAACCGCCTCAACGATCTTGGCCCTTTGGGTTTTGGGACATTTCAGATCACGTGGGGCGCCAGCGCTTTGGCAACCGTGCGCTGGCTGCGCATTTCGCTATGGATTCCGTTTGGTATCTTCGCGGCCTATCCAACAATCGTCCTTTTCCGCGGGCCGTTGCGCGCCGCGCGTCGGCGACGACAGGGCTTGTGCCTGGGCTGCGGGTACAGCCTGCGGGGCAACACCTCCGGCGTCTGTCCAGAATGCGGCAAAGCAGTGCCATATTCGGTCGCCAGCAAACCAGCGTAGGTCAGGCCGGGCAAGTATCGTGGCGCGCCCTATTCATCTCTCAGTGTTTGGCTTCCCAGATTATTGGATCACACGGCCGCTGGTCGGATGGTCGTAGCGAACGTCGACTTGCAAGCTCTTGAGGACCGTTGTCCAAATCCTCAGCGAGCGCTCGCGATCAGCAAGCCAGAAGTCGAACGTGATCAACGCCTGGATGCGTCGGCGGCGCGCCATGCAGATGAGGGAACACGCCTCGCGGCCGTCGGACGGGTTTGGAAAGCGCACCTCGCGCCAGGCGATTTCCAGATCGGCCCGCCGCTCCTGCTGGATTTCGCCGCGGGTGCTGATGGGGCGCGTGTCGGCCTTTTCGCCTTCTTCCAGCAGCCGCGACAGCGGCAGCCCGCTCCAGTCGATCGGCGGCAAGTTGATGCACGAGACCGCCAGCCGGCAATCGTCATCCGGCGGCTGCCGGTCATAGAACTCAATGCTGTCGGAGACGGGCTTCGTTACCCAGTCCTCGGGGAAATCGAAGCGGACCTTGCCGCGCTCCAGGACGAAGACCTTGCACCCCGGCCGGGATGTCCACGCATGATCGTCGGGGAGCCGGATGATGCGTTCCTTCCACTTCTTCGACATGGACGCGCTTCCCTCATCCTGTTCCGGACCATCAGCTCAGCCATTCGCAAGCCACAGGTCGCAGTGGGGACCTACATGCCGCGATATACGTCCTCCGATGTCCGACGGCGACCACCTCGACAGCACGCTGGCCATCATCGATGGTGTACAGGATGCGGTATGATCCGACGCGTAGGCGGTAGGCCTGCGCGCCGCGCAGTTTCTTGCACCCTGTCGGTCTCGGGATTTGTTCCAATCCGAGGATCGCCTCGCTGACACGCTCGAAGACATCGCCCGGCAAGCGATCCATCTCCCATTCGGCCGAGCGCTTGATGCGCACCGTGAAAGCAGAAGCGCGGCTCATCGAGCCCTTCTCGCGGCGAGGTACTCTCGAAATGGCCGTGAACGCTCCCTGCCACGCCGACGGATCAGTGCCAAGTCCAGGATGTCCTGCGCGAATTGCTTGTCGCCGGCAATCCGCACTAATCTCGACTTTTGCCATTTTTTTGCCCGCCATCGGGCGGACTGATTCAACAAAAGAGGGCCACCTTGCCGTTGGAATGGATGTGCGAAAGTCCATTCCCGCGAGCAAGGAGGCCCGCCATGTTTCTTCCATCGTCGGTGGAAC
>DASXUA010000330.1:0-7180 GCA_036505095.1 Phycisphaerae bacterium | reverse complement strand
CCGTGTCGCATAGCGGCGGCGGGGTCCTGAACGGCGCCGGCACGTTGACGGTTAATGGTCCATACAATTGGACCGACGGCTCCATGGACGGTGGCGGCGCGACGCTGCTCAACTCCGGCATGACCATGAGCGGGACTGGCTTTAAGTCAATCGGCAACCGCTCGCTCACTAACGCCAACAATGGCACCATCAACTGGACCGGCGGAGCGCTGGGCATGTCCGGCGCAACATCGATCATCAATAACCTGGCAGGATCAACTTTCGACATTCAGACGCCCGCCGGGTCGAGCCAGAGCAATTCGAGCGTGTTCAACAATGGCGGCACGCTGCGCAAGTCGGCGGGCAGTGGCACGGTCGGCGGCTTCAGCCTGAACAACACCGGCACCGTCCAAGTCGACGCCGGCACGCTGACATTCGGCGGGACTTTCACGCAGACCGCCGGCAGCACCGTGCTGGCGGGCGGATCGATCAGCAAGAGCGGTAGCGCCATGATGATCAATGGCGGCACCATCGGCCTCGGTCCCAATACCGCGAGCGGCACCATCACCGGCAGCGTCACGCTCGGCAACGCCGCCGCCAGCACCGTGCCGCGCCCCGGCGCGCCCGGAACACTGACGGTCACCGGTGCGTACACGCAAACCGCCGGCAAGCTGGCCATCGAACTCGGCGGCGTTTCGCCCGGCACGGGTCATGATCAACTCGTGGTCAGCGGCACGGCCACGCTTCGCGGCACGCTCGAGCTCACGCTGATCAACGGCTTCACGCCGACGGTGGGACAGCAGTTCACGATCCTGACGGCCGGCGCCCGCACGGGGACATTCGCGAGTGTTGTCTTGAACAACTTCCCAGGTAACCTCGGCGCCAGCGTGAGCTACACCGCAACCACTGTGGTCGTGACGATCACCAGTATGTGAGTCGGGTCTCCGGCGTCCGGCCAAGTGGAGGGCGAGCGGAGCGCCGCCTTGGCTATGGGCAGCCCGCGACCGTTGCGCCGTTGAACGCCTGCGTCGTATTGACGCCGTTGAGAAGCTGCACGAGGCGCAGCAGGTCCTGCGTGCTGCGCAGCAGGATTCACTTGCTGTGCAGGACCAATGGGAACGAGCTGCTGCGGTCCGGGCCAATCATGTATCAACGGACTATGCCAATGAGCAAAGGAACGTCCCGGCGCGCCGGGATTCGCCCGCTCGCCATAAGCGAAACTGACCTTCGATCTGGAGGAACTGAAGATGAAATCGGCTCAGACAAAACTTGCCCGGCCGGAACGACTTTGGACGGTTCGGCTTGCTCGCCGGCATCAACCACAAAGAACCTCTGTGTCTCTGTGTCTCTGTGGTGCATTGCTGCTGCTGGGGGCGCCCGCGCGCGCCCAGCTCGACGCTTCCTGCACGGTGACCGTCAACGGCCAGACCGTGCAGGTCAATCCGGACGGCAGCTTCGGAATCTCGAACGTCGCCGCGCCCGACCTGTTCGGCGCCGGCGGCCCAGGCAGTGCGCCCGACTTTCTTAGCGACGATGTGGTGCGCGTAGTGGGCACGTGCACGAGCGGCGGCCAGCCGGTGTACGTCGTCAGCGAGTGCTTCCGCATCACGCAGGGCGAGACCTTCAATGTCGGCGCGCTGACCTTCACAAATGTTCCCCCGCAGACAATCGCCTCGATCACGGCGGCGCCGGGCGCGCCGACGTTGACCGCCATCAACCAGACTACACCGATCAATGTGATGGCAGCCTTTACCGACGGCACCAGCGGTCCGCTGAGCCCGACCCTGCATTGCCATGCGACCTTCCGCACGAGCAACCCGAACATCGTGAGCGTGGCGCCCGATCCGGGTAATCCACAAATCGGCGTGGCGACCGCCAAGGCAGCCGGCACAGCCCTCATCACGGCTTCGGCGGAGGGCGCCACCGCCGTGACCGTGGTCACCGTTTCGCTCGGCGACCCGCTGACCACCGTTACCGGTATCGTGCAGTCTGAAGCGGGCGATCCGGTCAACGGGGCCACGATCCGGCTCTTCGTCAACGGCATGGTCATCAGCGGCATGGGCACAACTGGCGGACCAGGCCTGGCGCCGGGGCAGTTCATGCTGACAGGTGTCGCGTCACAGATTGGGCCCATCTCCGCCTACGCCGAAGCGACGATCGGCGGGCAACTGACCTCGGGTGTCAGCCTGATGAAGCCGCCCATGCCCGGCGGCTTTACCGATGCCGGGCTGGTGACGCTCGACGGCCGGATGTTCTGGATTACCAATGCCAACGGCATTTGGCAGACCGGCAGCAACTGGATCAGCGGCGCGCCGCCCACCACTATTCAGACGGCTGTCATCGATGTTTCGTCCAGCATCACGGTTACGCACTCGACGGGCACGAACTCCATCGCGGGCCTGCAATCGCAAGAGAACTTCGCTCTGACCGGTGGGACCTTCTCGCTGGCCGAGGCGTCCTTCGTCAATGGAACCTTCGCGCAAAGCGCCGGCACGCTCAGCGGCGTCGGCACGCTCACGGTCAATGGCCCCTACTCCTGGACTGGTGGCACCATGGACGGCGGCGGCACCACCCTGCTGAACGCCGGGATGAGCATCAGTGGCAACGCGACAAAAGCGCTCTTCGGCCGCACGTTGACCAATGCCAACAACGGCACGATCACCTGGACGGGCAGCGGAATCCTGAGCCTGGCCTCCACACCAGTCATCAACAATCAGGCCGGGTGCACCTTCGACGTGCAGACCGATGCGGACTCGAACGGGAGCTTGCCGTTCGGCGCCTTCAACAACTCCGGCACACTGCGAAAGTCGGCCGGCAGCGGCGTCACGACGCTGGGTGGGTTCACTCTGAACAACAGTGGCTCGGTCGAGGTCGAAATCGGCACGTTGCAGGTCCAAGGCGGCACCAGCTCCGGCGCTTTCGTCGTTGATCCAGGCGCGACGTTCGAAGTCAGCGCACAGTTTGGACCACCGCAGACCATCACCGGCAGCGTGACGGTTCCGCTGGGCGGGACGCTGCAGTTCAGCGGTGGACCGACGAACCTCAACGGCCAGACGGACGTGACCGGCCAGATCGTGACCACCACCGGAACGGGCAACTTCGACGCTGCCGCTTCGATGGGCGTAGCGGCTTCATCGCTTTCGATCCTCGGCGGCGGCACGCTGAGCTTCGCCGGCCCGGCCAGCGCCAGCAGCGTATCGCACAGCAGCGGTGTTCTGAGCGGGGCCGGCACGCTCACCGTGACGGGTCCATATTCCTGGACCGGCGGCACGCTGGGCGTGATCGGCGGCGGCGGCACCACGCTGCTGAACGCGGGGATGAGCATCAGTGGCAACGCGACAAAAAGCCTCTTCGGCCGCACGCTGACCAACGCCAACAACGGCACGATCACCTGGACGGGCAGCGGAAGCCTGAGCCTCGCCTCCGGAACCATCAGCAACCAGGCGGGAGCGACCTTCGAGATTCAGACCGATGCGGACATAGGGGGGGGCTTGGGGAACCTCTTGAACAACGCCGGCACGTTCCGCAAGTCCGCCGGCACCGCCACGCCCACGAACGTCGAAATTAATGTCAACAATATGGGCCTGATCGAAGTGACCAACGGCACGCTCAACTTCCAACACATTTACACTCAGACGTCTGGCAGCACGGTTTTGGCCGGTGGTTCGATCATCCAATTCGGGGGCTTTGGCTCAACGCTGCAAATCAACGGCGGCACGATCGGCCTCGGGCCGAACACATCGACCGGCACCATCACCGCCAACGTCACGCTCGGCAGCGCCGCCGCCAGCACGGTGCCGCGGCCCGGCGCGGCCGGCACGCTGACGATCAGCGGCGCGTATACTCAGAACGCCGGCACGCTTGACATCGAGTTAGGCGGCACGTCGCCAGGCAGTGGATTCGACCAACTCATAGTCGGCGGGACGGCGGCGCTGAGCGGCACGCTCAAGCTGACGCTGATCAACGGCTTCACGCCAACCGTCGGCCAGCAGTTCACGATCGTGACGGCTGGCAGCCGCACGGGAACATTCTCGAGCGTCGCCTTGATCAACTTCCCGCCCAACCTGGGGGCCAGCGTGACATACAATGCCAACAGTGTCGTCGTGACGATTACCAACCCGTGAATCCGGAGCCATGGCTGCATCGCCGGCGCGCAGCCACGACTGCATCCGCATGGCTAGCGCCAAGCCACTGGCAGCGCCGGATTGGTAAAGCTCGTATTGAGGTCACTCGTCAGGTTCGCGGTGCCGCCGCCGGTGGCGCTGGTGCGATAGACTTCCGACACGTTGCTGCCGAAGCCGCCGCCGCGATAGTAGACCAGGTGCGTGCTGCCGGGCGACCACTTGGGAGTGTTCAGGCTGATGTATTGTCCGGAGTGTCCCGTCGCGATCGTGGTGCGGCCGCTGCCGTTCGGATTGATGGTGGCGATGTCGCCAATGAAGCCGTTGGTGCGGAAGGCGAGCTTCGAACCGCTAGGCGACCAGGCCACGCGCGCGCCGTCAGTCAGCAAATAGCTCGTGCCGCCGACGGTGTAAACGTAAATCAGCGGGCAACCGATGGTCCCGCAGTTGCCGGTGGCGTTCACGGCGAATGCGAGCTGCACTCCATTAGGAGCCCAATCGAAATCGAAAATATCGGGGTCGAGTACAATGGCTTCCGGAGCCGTGCTCAAAGCCGGCACGCCGCCCGCATCGAACACCACGTATGCCCGATACACCGCCTCGAACCCACCGCCATCGGTACCCACGAACGAGACGAACGAGTCAGCCTCGTTCACCAGGGCAGTGGCCGGATCATTCCTGGCCCAGGTTGAGGGACCCAACACCGTGATGCCGTCCAATTCGTCGGTGAGCTGCACGTCGAGGGCTGCATCGCCGCGCACGGCGTACAACTCGCCATTGGTGATGTGCAGGAACCAGCGATCACTCGCCGGCCCGTGCAAGGCGTAACTCGGCTCACCCGAAACGCCGGCCGGCAGCGGAGTTTTGTTGCTGCCGTCCGAGTTCATGGTGTTCATGACACTTGCGTAGGTGAAGTAAATCGTGCCGCCACCCGTGCCCCCGCTGCCGGGGGGAGGATAGGCTCGTGCCGTCTGAGCCATTACGAAAAGTGCCGCAATGCCCGTCGCCGCCATTAGGATGTTTTGCCGGGCATGCGGCCGAACGCCCGGATTGTCTCTGCTTCGCTGGTGGATGAACATCTGAACGTCTCCTCATCTCGCACGGGTCCACGCTACCATGAAGGAGCCCTCCGTCCGGGTGCGCAGACCGAGAGCCCGGACGATGCCTGGCCGGTGAGTGCTTCGCTTGCTCGCGTGTGCTCACCGGCCGCGTTTCTTGACCATCTGATCTCTCCCGAAAGGATCAGTTATTATCGCCGTTGCGTCCTTGCTCGGGTCTTCCGAGCTGGAAGCCGTTCTCGCCGCCTCCCGCCGCAGCCAGGAACTGGGCCACTAGCGGCGCTTCGCGCGCAGAGCGTTACGGCGCGCTACGCGCACCGGCCCGCTTCGAGCCGCGCCTGGCCGAATCCGGCCGATCGACGATTAGGCCCTTGGTCCGGAGATCTTCTACGTCGAACCCGCGCGCGGCGGCATACTCGGGCGTGACTCGGATATCGACCTTGCTCGCTACGGTTCGCTGCTGCCCGTTGTGCGTGACCGCAAAGAGCGTCTGCGTTGGAGACGGATCGCTGCCGATTTCGATGATCGTGAACTGCACGGCCTCCAGCTCGTTATCCATATTGGCCGATAGCTGCGGATAATCGGCCACGAAGCCCTCCGGCGGCGTCACGGAAGTCGTCACGCTCCATTCGCCGATTGTTTCGAACACAAACGGGTAGAGCTGGACAGTGTCGTCCCAGATCACGTACTCCGGCTCGATGATCAGCAGCTCCGACCCGGTCAGGCGCGTCGTCTTGCCGGGCTTCTTGTTGCCCTGTGCGTCGACCAGAAGCTGAAGGTGCTTCTTCATCACCTGGCCGCATTGCAAGTCGCCGGCCGATACGCCGATGTACTGATCGAGCGCGCCGTTGCCGTCCGAGTCGAAGTGGCTGATCACGATGTAGTCGTCGGCAGCGACGGCGACCGTCGCCACGCCGTTGCCGTCGGTCACGCCGGTCTGCACAGGCGCACAGTTGGCAACGATGGCCGGGTACTCCTGCCAGGAGATGCCGTCACCCTGCTGGTCCTGTTGCCGGGCGCAGCTTCCGTTTGATGCGTCGTACAGGCCAACCGTGATGCCGACGAGCGGCTCCTTGATCGAACCCGGATTCGACCCGCTGCCGACGGTATGCCGTGCGGCGTGAATCTCGAGGGCCGCGCAGGGCTCGACGATGACGAACGGCGACAGGCTGGTCACCTGTCCGCAGATGATGTTGCTTGCGGTATCCAGGGACGTAGTGACATCGAGCCATGCATCATTCTCGAAGTGGAACAGCCGCAGCGCAGTCGCGTCGCCGAACGAAGTGTTCGCGTAGTTGATGCAGACCTCGATCGTGCCGGCGAAGATGGCCGATGTGGTGATATCGTAATAGGTCGGTGGCGTGCCCAGCGTGAAGCCCGTCGGCGGGGTCGGTCCGGTGCTCGACGTGTTGACCGATGTTTCGCCGCCGCCATTGACCTGCGAGAACGAGAGTATTACGCCGCCTGGCGTCTGGGTGCCGCCGCTCAGTTCTGCTACCACGTTGCTCCCTGGTGCCGTATTGCCAAGCCGTGCGACGAACGCCTGCTCGAAACCGTCCGGAAAACCAGCGGTGCCGACAATCGTCATCCCGTCGGCAGAGATCGCTGAGGCGCTGGACAGCGAATAGCCATTCAGGTTTAGCCCGAAGTCGTTCGTGAGCACGTCTTGCAGGAGCCGCATTCCGTGCATCGCATCCCAAATGAAAGGTCCGTTCACAAATTGGCTGCTTGCGTTCCCCACGACGATCGAGCCGTCGCCAGAAACGCCAGTGGCGTAGGTCATTGGCGGAGGGTCTCCTTCTACGCTTACGTGCCCCCGAACCCCTCCCAAAACTCCCAGCCCTACGATCCCGCCTGATGCCGTCCACCGAAACGCCTCGTCGAATACGCTGTCGTACCAAACGTTAGGTGGATTGGGATTCCGATTCAGTGAGTACCCTACAACGACGGCTCCGTCTGCTGAAACGGCGCTGGCAAAGGAGTATTCATACCCTTCAAAATTGCCCGAATTCGGCCAGCCAA
>DASXUA010000329.1:0-3647 GCA_036505095.1 Phycisphaerae bacterium | reverse complement strand
CTTATCAGAAAACCAAGTTCTTCGGCGTTTGTTCTACAGAGTAAGGGAAAAACCAAGAGTTCTCTGCGGCCTCAGTGGGTTGGTCTGGTCAACGCTATAATCCGGCCGGGAGCTCTAGCCAAGTGACTGGTAGTCACGGCTCGTGGGGGTAGGGCGCCACAAATCAAGAGATACGCGCGGAGTGGCGCGGGGCATAGGGGTCCCCGCAAACGACGCGCTTCGTGGGGGTAGGGGCCCCACGAACCAAACCTGAAGGCTACGCATGAAGCTCCGTTACGGCGTCTCGTACTGGCTCGACACCTTTCCGAAGTCGCGCCGGCCTCAATACCCGCGGGAGTGCGGCCCGCTCACGACCGAGGTCGCGATTGTGGGAGGCGGCCTGGCGGCGTGTGCCACGGCCTACGCCTTTGCCACCGCAGGCGTCAAAGTGGCGTTGTTCGAGGCCGAGCGGATCGGCACGGGGAGCACCGCTTTCGCGAGCGGATTGGTCCTGGAGGGTCCAGGCGTGCCGTATCGCGACGTCGAACAGCTCTACGGTGTTCGCGTCGCCCGGAGGATTTTCCAGACGACGCACCGCTCCGCACTCGATCTGGCAGCCACGCTGCGCCGGCTTCGCATCGAGTGTGGTCTCACTCCCTGTGAACTTGCGCTGGTCGCCCTGACACCGGACGACGAGAAGCGTCTGCGCAGGGAGTGGCAGGATCGCAAAGCCGCCCGGCTCGACGCCGCGTTTCTGACTGCCCGCCCGGTCCGCACGCAACTGAAGCTCGATGGCGATGGCGCGCTCCTTACACGTCATCACGCCCGCCTCGATCCGTATCGCGCGTGCCTGGGGTTCGCGCGCGCGGCCGCGGCGCGCAACGCACAGCTGTTCGAGCATTCACCGGTCCGCCGCGTCCGGTTTGGCCGGCGTTCGGTCGAGCTGAAAACTGAGCGTGGGATGGTGACCGCCCGTGCGGTGGTCGTGGCGACGGAACGCGCAACCGATATCTACAGGCCGCTCAAGCGACACTTCAGAACGCTCCATCGCTATCACGTGGTCACGCCGCCGCTGCCGGCGGCCGTGCGTCGAGAACTCGGCCCGGAGGCGATCGCGATTGGCGACACGGCCGAGCCGCCGCACTGGCTGCAGTGGCTGCGCAAGGGACGAATCATCTGCTCCGGCGGCGATCAACCTGAGGTGCCTCGGCGCGCACGCGACAAAGCCCTTGTGCAACGGACCGGCCAGCTGATGTACGAGCTCTCGACTTTTTACCCGGTCATCTCCGGCGTAATGCCTGAGTACGGATGGGACAGCGTGTACGGCCGCACGGCAGATGGGCTGCCTTACCTTGGCCCGCACCGGAACTATCCGCACCATCTCTTTGCGATGGGCTGCGGGTTGGGCGGACCGGCGCTGGCGTTTCTCGCTAGCCGGCTGCTGGTGCGCCGGTATCTCGGCGAACCGGCGAAGGGCGACGAGTTTTTTGATTTCAGCCGCGCGCGCGGCGAGCGGCGCGGGGCGTAGGGGCCCCGCAAGCGAGCCGCTTGGCGGGGTGCAGGGGTCCCCGCCATTCAAACAATGGAGCGGCGGGGGGCGTAGGGGCTGACATGCACGCCGATCTGCTGGCCTTTGGCCCGCATCCCGATGATCTGGAGATCGGGCTTGGCGCGACTCTGGCCAAGCACGCGTCGCTCGGTCATCGAGTCGGCTTGTGCGATCTCACGCGTGGTGAGATGGGGAGTAACGGCACGCCCGAGCGGCGCCTCGCCGAAGCAGAAAAGGCTCGAGCCGTGTTGGGTGCGGTCTGGCGCGAGAACCTTGGTTGGCCGGATCGCGCGATTGGCAGCAGCGAGGCTCACGTCAAGAACGCTGCGGGCCTGATCCGTCAGGCGAAACCGCGAGTGATCGCGATTCCGTACTGGGACGATCGGCACCCGGATCATGCTGCCGCCAGCCGCGTGCTGACAGAAGCGGTGTTCAACGCACGGCTCCGGCGCTATCCGATTGACGGGGATCCGTGGCAGCCGGACTGGGTCTGCTATTACTTCATCAACGACAGCGCGCCGGCATCCTTCATTGTCGACGTATCGGCCCACTACGACGTCAAGCGCCGCGCGCTCGCGTGCTATCAAAGTCAGTTTGACGACCAATCTGCGGGCGCGGTCGCCACTCGCCTGACCTCCCCGCAGTTCATGCAGCTGGTCGAAAGCCGAGATGCGCAGTTCGGGGCGCTGGCCGGCGTCGCCTTTGCCGAGGGCCTTGTGGTGAAGGAGCCGATCGTGCGCCCGAACCTGTTCAAAACGCTCTAGCCGGCTGACAAAACTTCTCCACCACAGAGGCCACGGAGGATGGTCAACACGAAGAAGCTAAAACTGGCAACTTGGAAATCAGTTTATTCAGAATGAATATCGCCATCATCTGTTATCCCTCGGTTGGCGGCAGTGGCATCGTGGCCACCGAGCTGGCCAAGTGCCTGGCCGCTCGGGGCAATGAAGTGCATCTGATTAGCACCGACGCTCCATTCCGCTTGGGGGAGTTCCGAGCAGGTCTCTCGTTTCACCATGTTGAGACGCCCAGCTATCCTCTGTTCCGCGAGCCGCAGTACCTCCTCTCGCTGACCAACGCGATCGTGCAACTGTCGCGGGATCTCACCTTCGATCTGGTTCACGCGCACTACGCTATTCCACATGCGACAGCCGCCTACCTCGCAAGACAAATTCTGGCGGCGACTCCGGGCGCCCATGTGCCGAAGGTCATCACGACCCTTCACGGCACGGACATCACATTGCTCGGCAGTGACCGCTCGTACTCGGGCACGGTTGCATTTTCGATCGATCAATCGGACGGCGTCACGGCCGTCTCCGAAAGTCTGAAGGCGGATACCTATCGCGCGCTCGATCTGAAGCGAAGCATCCATGTGATCCCGAACTTCGTCGATTGCGGGCGCTATCGCCGATCGCCGATCCCCGAGCTGCGGCAACGCATGTGCCCTCCGGCTCGCTACGACAAGCTGATCATGCACATGTCGAACTTCAGACCGGTGAAGCGCGCCGAAGCCGTCGTGGAAGTCTTCCGCCGCATCCGCGCCGAGGTCCGCGCCCGCCTTCTGCTCGTCGGCGATGGTCCCGATCTCGCCAATGCGACGCGTCTGGCGCACGACCTGGGTATCGGCCGGGACGTCCTCGCGCTCGGCGAGCAGGATCAAGTCGTGCCGCTTCTGTCGGTAGCGGACTTGTTTCTGCTGCCGTCCAGCCAGGAAAGCTTCGGGCTGGCGGCGCTGGAAGCGATGGCGTGCAGCGTTCCGGTCATTGCGTCCGAAGTCGGCGGCTTGCCGGAGGTCATCGATGACGGGATCAACGGGTTCCTGAAGCAGCCCGACGATCTGGATGGGATGGCCGACCAGGCGCTGATCCTGTTGACCACGCCCGCCCTGCATCGTCGGGTGGCCGAAGAGGCGCGCCGTAAGGTGGAACAGCGCTTTTGTGCCGACCTGGTCGTGCCCCAGTACGAGGCCTTTTACCGCCAGGTGACCGACGCGGTCTGATGAAGTTCGTGCTAGTGTGTGAAAGCTCTCAGCCGTCAACCATCAGCTCTCAGCAGCAATAAGCTGAGAGCGTCTAACAGCTGAGGGCTGAAGGCTGATCGCCATGAGAATCAAGCTTAG
>DASXUA010000328.1:0-2197 GCA_036505095.1 Phycisphaerae bacterium | reverse complement strand
TGTTCGGGCTCCTGGCATAACGGGTTTCCGCTCGGAAAGCTCGAGGCCCAAAGCGGTGTCGGCGCTGGCCGAGGGCGTGGCGTACTGCCAGTGCGATGTCGCGAAAAACGCCCGCCACCGCGCCAGGCAGGCGCTCGCGCTCATCCGCAAGAATGCAGCATTTGAAAGCCGCGCCTGCGTCGCAGCTGCGCGAAGACCGCGTGCGCATAGTCGCAGCAGGCGCTCGGGCGGCAAGCCTGGTGCTTGCCGCCCGAGCCGAGCGAGGTCCCGGATCCCGGGTGATCAGTTGGATGGTTTCTGACAGTGTGGCGGCGCCGATTGTGGCGGCAGATTGCCGTGTGGCGGAGGAACTCCTGCGAGAAGTCCGGTATCAAGCAGTCGCGCCTGCTGATCGGAAGCATCCTCACATAGCATCAGCCGGTCCTTGACCAAGCCGTCGATTGCCCGGATCACCGCGCTGTAATAGTCGCCGAACGACGGGTAGCGTTCTTCGATCGATGGACGCGGATCGCCGGAGGCGAGGCGGTCGGCCTGCGTCTTGGCGAACGGGATATATTGACCCGAGCTTTCGCATCCGTCGTTTGCCTGCGGACCCGACCGCAGCGCCCAGCCAGTGTAGGTGGCCAGAGGCACGGTGACGTCGGGAAGCCGAACCCCGGCGATGTCGTTGCCGTCGCTGTCGGTCCTCGGCACGAAGCTTGGATAGATCGGCCCGTTTGCGGGATTGTCCTCGTAGGGGGGCGTGATCACCGGGGGATTGATGGTCGGGATACCGCCTGCGGGGCCGCCGTCGTAGTAGCCGGGCCCGTAATTAAGCAGATAGCGAGTCGTCTTGAGACCGGTGTAGGTGACGCCTGGAATGCTGGGAAAGCCCAGCGCCGACTGTGGCAACGGCGGCACCAGCGTTCCGTCGGAGAGTCTGGGTACGTGGCTTGCGGGAGGCAGAATGCCCTGCGTCGACCACTCGTCGAGCGCGACGAACAGCGCGCGCTGGATCGGCGCCGAATTCAACGGATTCAAGAATTGCTGGCAGTTGCCTTTCGACGCCGCATTGCCCACGCCGTGCTGATGGCTCGAGATCAAATAATTGCGCGCATAAGGCGAATCGGGAAGATCGACCGTGCCCGTGGGATCGGTGTGCAATAGCGAGCCGGCCTTGACCCAATACTCGTTGGACGAATAGATCTCGACGGCCAGCGGGCACGTGCCGGTCGCCTCGCAGCGCGCGTACCGGCTGTCCGTCTTGTCGGTGATCGGATCGTGCGTCGTGACGTTGGCGAACGGAAACACGCCTTCGGCATAGAGGTGGTCCTGGCGGTTGCGCTCCGTGCGTTTGGTCTGCGACCAGCGGTAGTTCATATTGATGCCGTCGCCCGCCGCGATCCATTGCATCATCCCGTCAAAAACCTTCCTGCCGCTTTCATCTTCATTGAACCCGAGATGCCTGAAGTCATTGAGCAGGCGCCCCGGTTGCGACGAGATCTCGGTGTAGATGCGCGTCACGTCGCCGGCCAGCGGATTCGCAGTCCCAAAATCATCGGCGCTGGCATAGCGCAAAAATGAGTTGAAGTCGCGAATCGCTGCAAAGCCCAACCCGTTGACGGTCGGGTTCTTGGCAATGTAGGAGAACTCGTAGATGTCGTTGTTGATGAAATTTCCCGTCGTCAGCTTGATGGCCGTCCCGGTCGCATCGGTGTAGGCCCAGCCCGAGGCCGGAACATCAACGGGCGGATCATTAAGGTGCACGCGATGGGTCAGCTTCGCATCGGCCGGAGCCTGGCTCAGCGAGGCGGCCGGATAATTGAGCCCGAATGAGCTTGCCCCGGTGACGATGTATTCGTACGCCGGGCCGATGATTGTGGCGCCGCTATTCGTGGCGACCGGCAATTGCGCCGTCGCCACGAGGCCCGTGAGGGCCCCAAGCCCGTTTTCCCAGCCACTCCACACGGTGGTGTAGCCGCGCGGCCACAGAAACGACTTTGCCAGCGCGACGGGATCGGTGATCGTAACCCCCGGGTCGTTGCCGCCTGAGCTGCGATTAAGCGTCGCGAATGTCTTGCCGCCGCGGTTCGGCGGCTCATACATCATCTTGTGATTGCCCTTGCTCAAGTCGAGCGGCTTCAGGATGTAGAAGTTGTGCGCATACTCGACGTGTCCGCTCGCATTTCTCGGCGCGAGCAGAATGTCGGTAATCACC
>DASXUA010000327.1:0-9196 GCA_036505095.1 Phycisphaerae bacterium | reverse complement strand
TCGATCGCGGCCAGCAGGCGCTCGGTGGGGACGTTGATGCCGTCGTCCGATGGAATGATGTGCAGATCGGCCCCGAGCCGGCGGGCGCGCTCCCACACATAGAGCAGCGAGGGGAATTCCAGCGCGCTCATGACAACTTTGTTGCGGCGCGGCGTGAATTCCAGCGCGCTGGCGATCTGGTTTTGGAAGAATGAGACGTTCTGATTGAGAATGACCTCGCCGGGCCCCGCGCCGCAGAAGCGTCCGGCCATCGCGGCCACTTCGTCAATCAGCGGCAGCCAGGTCTCCCAGGCCTCGCCACCTTCGGTCGCCCACAGGCGCGCATACTCGGCCAGCCCGACCTCGGCTGTCTCGGGCATGGCGCCCATCGAGTTGCTGTTGAGGAATGTCGTCGATCCGAGAATCGGAAATAGACCCCGATAACTTCCGAGCGGCTTGCCCTCCGTTCGTCGTTGATGGTCCTGGAGTGCTTGCACGACCACATCATACCGGCGCGCGGCGGGGTAACGCCAGCGAGCCGCCGGGTTTATCCCGGCGGCCTAGCAGATGGACGAGTGTATCAGTCGCTGCCATACGGCGGGGATGAACCCCGCCGCTCGCCACGCCCAGCTTTCGCCTGTCGTACGACGTGATCGACTGACACGCCCACGTACGCGAAAACCTCGTCCGCGGTTCGCGCGGATTTGGGAATGCGCCGGCAGGTGAGACCTTTGACGGCGATGCCTTCAAGGGTGGCCGCCTCGGCCAGCTCGTCGTACAAACCGCCGAGATAATTGTCTTCGACGCTGAGAATCTTCCCGCCAGCGCGATGTGCGGCGGACAGCACGCACCGGGCGTCAAGTGGAAAACTGTACGCGTCGAATACATTGCAATGGATGCTGTCGGCCGCGAGTTTCTCCGCGGCTCGCAGCGCGACCGTTACCATGAAACCGCTGGAGACGATGGTCAGATCGCGGCCTTCGCGAAGCTGCTTGCAGCCGCCGAGTTCGAACTGCTCATCGAATGGGTGGATGAACGGCGCATCCGGCCGATGCGTCCGCATGTACGCCAGGCCGCGATGATTCGCCAGCAGCTCGGTCAGACGATAGGCGCAGACGGCGTCCGACGGTTGCAGCACGATACAGGCGGGCGCGTACTGGCCAGCGTCGGTGCGCGTGTAGCTGCGGAAATACGCCACGTCCGCCAACGACATTTGCGATGGCCCGTCGGCGCCCAATGAAACTCCCGCGTGCGAACCGACTAACTTTAGATTCGCCCGCGAAACCGAAGCCATCTCGATCTGGTCATACGCGCGGGCAATGAACTTCGCGAAGCTGTTGACGAACGGAATCTTTCCCCCGGCCGACAACCCGACGCCGGCGGAAACCATGTTCTGCTCGGCGATCTTGGCCTCGAAGAATCGCTCGGGGTGTTTCTGGGCGAAGAGGTACGTGTACGTCGAGTTGCTGACGTCGCCGTCCAGCACGACTACGTCGGGGTTGACGGCGCCCAATTCCGCCAGTGCGATGCCGTACGCCACGCGCGTGGCCATGGCGCGCTTCTGCAAGCTTTTCGTCTGACCGGCGCGCTCCACCGCTTCCTCAAAGGGCGGCAGCTTCGAGCGTCGCTGTGCGGCCGCCGCGCGGCGATTGGTCGCGGGACGCGCCGGTCCTGCGATGGCGGCGCTCTCTGTGGTAAGGTGCAGCGCACGCGCGGTGTCATCGAGTTGCGCGAGTGCTTTGGCGACCTGGTCGGCCGGAACCGGCTTGCCGTGGTGATCTTCCCCTTGCAGCAGCGGCACGCCCCAGCCCTTCACCGTGCGGGCGACGATCGCCAGCGGCCGTTCGCGCGCCCCGGTCTCCTGCAGCGCGGCGAAAATCTCATCGAAGCTGTGACCATCGATCGTGCGAACTTCCCAGCCGAACGCGGCGATCTTCTTGCCCAGCACTTCGGCCGACTGCTGCGAAGAAACATAATCGGCCTGGCCGAGGCGGTTGCAGTTGAAGATCGCACAGACGTGCGTGAGTTTGTGATCGACGATGAAATCCGCCGCTTCCCAGACCTGCCCCTCGCGCGATTCGCCATCGCCGATCAAGCAGTAGATGTGCTTGTTGATCCCGTCGAGCCGCGCGGCCAGCGCCAAGCCGGCTGAGACTGACAATCCCTGCCCGAGCGAGCCGGTGGCCGCATCGAAGAACGGGAAGCCTTCGGCTGGATTGGGATGACCATCGAGAACGCTGTCGAGCTCGCGCAGCTTCGGCAGGTCTTCGACGCTCAAGCGCCGCGCTTCCTGCGGCGACTTGCCGACGGCCCCGCCCAAGTCGGCATACGCGGCATACACAATCGGGACGGCATGACCTTCGGAAAGCACGAGCCGGTCGCTGGCCGGGTTCCACGGATCGCCCGGGTCCCAGCGCATCTGCCGGTACATCAGTGCCGTGACCAGATGCGCCAAAGATAAACCGCTGGACGGATGTCCCGAGCCGGCCGCGCTCGTCATGCGCACGACGTGCTTGCCCAGATCGATTACTTTTGCATTCAGCGCATGGATGTCTTGCATGGCGAGATCGTCCGTGGAATACGCGCTCGTCTCCGCGCCGCCGACGACGGCCGGCTGAGTATAGCTGTGGGGGCTGCCGATCAGCAATCGTCAGGCCAGCCGGTCGAAAAATGCCAGCGTGTCGCGCAGATGCTGCTCCCAGTACGCCCAGGAATGGCCGCCGTCGAACTCGCTAAAGACGTGCGGAATGCCGGCCGCCTGCAAATCGTGGTGCAGCTTGCGGTTGGGCTCGATGAACTGATCCTCGCGGCCGCAATCGAAGCGCAGCGGCGGCAGGATGTCGCGGTTCCGTTTCATCCAGTGCAGCACGTCCAACTCTTCATTGGGGACATCCTGTAGCTCCGTCACGATATCGGCATAGAGGCGCGTCTGATTGGGATGCGTGAACGCTGAGTGCGCCGAGATGCCGCTCACGCGCTGGGCGTATTTTGAGCCGAGTCGCAGCGCGCCGTACCCGCCCATCGACAGGCCGGCCAGGAACAGCTTCGACTCGGGTCCCAAGGCGCGCACCACCTGCACCACGCAGCTCACCACGTCTTTGATGATCCAGCGCTCGAAATCACCACTGCGCAGCGGCAGATATCCGCTGCCCGCGCCGCGCAGGCCGTCGGAAGGCATGGCGATGACCATCGGGCGAATTGCACCGCTCTGCATCATCTCCAGCGCCGTGCGATGCGCGCCGCCGTTGAAGGCCCACGACCAGTGGCTGCCATACACGCCATGCAGCAGCACGATCAGCGGCAAATTGCGGCTCTGTAGTTCGAGGGGTGGGATGAAGATGGTCACGTCGCCACGATCACCGCCCAGCGCCGGACTGTTGAACGTCAGGAAGCGCAGCCGGTCGTGCTCCAGCCGCGAAAAAGACGTTTCGATGTTCTGGTAATCTCCCATCGGGTTAAGTCTCGCGCAAAGACGCAAAGATGGGGAGAGGGTAACCTTTTCTTTGCGTCTTTGCGTCTTTGCGCGACCTAATGGGCAGCGATGAATTCGGCGAGGCGATCCAGGCCGCGGTCGATTTGCTCCAGGCTGGTGGCGAATGAGAGGCGCACGTGGTCATCGCTGCCGAAAGCGGCGCCTGGCACAACCGCCACTTTCGCCCGTTCGAGCAGCCGCTCGGCGAATTCCACCGAATCCTTCACGCCGATGCGCGGATAAAGCGCGCTGACGTTCGGGAAAACGTAAAACGCCGCCGTCGGCCGGACGCAGTGGATTCCGGAGATGCCTGTGAGCCGCCGGTGCATGTGCGCGCCGCGCCGCGCAAATTGTTCGCGCATTTCGGCGACGCAGGCTTGGTCGCCGGTCAACGCGGCCGCCAGCGCGATCTGCGTGAACGTCGCCGCCCCGCTGGTCGATTGCGATTGCAGCTTGGCCATCCCGTCAATGATTGGCTGCGGACCGGCCGCGTAGCCGATGCGCCAACCGGTCATCGCGTAGGCCTTGGATCCGCCATTGAACGTCACGGTCTGCTCGAACGCTCGCGGCGAAACGGCCGCGAAGCTCAAGTGCTTCCGGCCTTCGTAAACCAGCACGTCGTACATTTCGTCCGAGAACACCAGCACGTCATGGTGCGAAAGGACGTCGGCGATCGCCCGGATTTCATCGGGCTCGTACGTGAAACCGCCCGGATTGCTCGGATAGTTCAGCAGGACCACGCGCGTCCGCTCGGTCAAGGCATCCTCGATCTGCTCGGCCGTCACTCGGAAATCGCGGCTCTCGGCGCCCGGCAGGAAAACCGGCACACCGTCGGCCAGCCGAATGATTTCGGGGAAGCTCACCCAATACGGCACCGGTACGATGACCTCGTCACCCGGATCGAGGACGGCGTGGAAGGCCAGATTGATGGCCATCTTGCTCCCGGTGGTGATGATGACCTGCGCCGGAGCATAGGAGATTCGGTTATCGCGCAGAAACTTCGTGCAGACCGCCTGCTTGGCGACCGCCAAACCGGAGGACGGACTGGGATACTTGGTCTCGCCGCGGTCGAGCGCCTCTTTGGCGGCCTGCTTGATGTGGGCTGGCGTGTCGAAATCCGGCTCGCCGGCGCCGAAGCTCACGACATCCACGCCGGCCGCCCGCATCCGAGCGGCCTTAGCGGTGACCGCCAGCGTTGCCGACTCGTGCAGCGTGCTGACCCGCGTTGATAGTTTCATGTCGCAGATCCGCCGTGGCGGGCCCACGGCCGCCTTGTGCGGCATGGTTGCGACCCGACGCGCGCGTGTCAAGCATGTGTGGCCTGGCGGGTGGCATGCTTTCACGCGCAGCGGGCAAGCATGCATCGCGGCATGGCTACTCCGCTAGCGCCGTGAAGCCATGCCATCCGAATGCTCCAAGCTCCACGCGCGCCATCCGGTTGACAAACCGGTCCCATAAGGTACATTCTGCACGGCTTGCTCGTCGGGGGCGTCGCCGATTGCGCGGCGGAGGGACATCTCGCATCGGCCCCCGGGAGTAGGCTTCAGCCTCGCGTGCGGGATTGGGAAGTCGATGAAAGTTTTCATGCTAGGGTGGGAGTTTCCCCCTTTCATTTCGGGAGGGTTGGGAACGGCTTGCTATGGCTTGACGCGCGCCATGAGCGCGCTGGGCACCGAAATCCTGTTCGTCCTCCCGCGGCCGATTGAAGCCACGACGACTTCCCACGTGAAGCTGGTCGCGCCCGATCTCGAAGGCGTGCCGGTGCTGGCGGGCGATCCGAACAGCCCTTTGTCCGGCATTCGTTTTTTTGCGGCCGACGTGTCTCTGGATCCTTACGCACGTCCATCAACTGTTGAGGCTGCTGGCGCAGGTGCCGCCGCGTCTGGTCCGGCGCGCGTCGCCACGGCCGCCGCCCGCCGGGCGGCCGAGGCCGTCGCCCGCACTCTGCCCGGCATTCTGGCCGGTCCGGGCGCGCACTATAGCGGAGATCTTTTCGGCGAGATCGAGCGTTATGCCGCGCTGGCCTGCCAGATCGCGGAGGCCTGCGAATTTGACGTGATTCACGCGCATGACTGGATGACCTACCCGGCTGCCATGGCCGTCGCGCGCCTGACGGCCAAACCGCTGGTCGTGCACGTACACTCGACGGAGTTCGATCGCAGCGGCGAGCACATCAATCAGCGGATTTATGAGATCGAGCGGGCCGGCATGCACGCCGCGCAGCGCGTCATCGCTGTCAGCCATCTGACGCGCAAGATCATTCTGGCGCGCTACGGCTTGCCGCCGCAGCGCGTGCAGGTGGTTTACAACGCCATCGACAACGGCAACGGCGTGGGGGAGCGCAGCCTGCCTGAAATCGGGCGCGACGAGAAAATCGTCCTGTTCCTGGGCCGAGTGACCATGCAGAAGGGCCCCGAGTATTTTGTGGCGGCCGCCAAGCGCGTGCTCGAAGTGATGGACAACGTGCGCTTCATCCTGGCCGGCAGCGGCGACATGATCCGCCGCATGATCGAGCTGGCGGCCGAGATGGGTATCGGGCATAAGGTGCTGTTCACCGGCTTCTTGCGCGGCGCCGACGTCGAGCGCGCCTATCGCATGGCCGACCTGTACGTGATGCCCAGCGTCTCCGAGCCGTTCGGGCTGGCGGCGCTGGAAGCGCTTTCGCACAACGTGCCCGTGCTCATCAGCAAGCAATCGGGCGTCGGCGAAATCCTGCACCACGCATTGAAGGTCGATTTCTGGGACATCGACGAAATGGCCAACAAGATCATCGCGGTCCTCCGGCATCCGCCGCTGCACGCCACCCTGCGGCAACACGGCAGCTTTGAAGTGCAGAAGCTGAGCTGGACGGACGCCGCCCGCGGCTGCCTGGATGTGTATTCGGCCATCACGCGCAACAGCGGCAGCCACGTTTAGCCGCAGGCCGCAGGGCCGCGCTGCGATGGGCGTTGACGTCGGTCGTGCCCATGTCCGCAGCCGAGCCCAGCGCACCCCTGCGGGGTTGCGGCTAAACTTCGAGTCGTCCGCAAGCGGCCGTGACGGCAAACTCAGCCGCGCCAACGCTTTTCCGTATTTCTTCGTTGGCTTGGCCCGTGCTGGTCGCTAGGATAACTTGCGAGCCGGTCGGCGCGGACCGGGAGGACGAGCCCCCGGATCGACGCTGCTGAGCGCCGCTTGAACGGCAAGAGCTTGATCCGCGTCAATCCGCGTTCATCCGCGGCCAAAAAGTCGGCGCTCGCCGGCCTCGTGGGGCCGCCGTTGGAGACCGCTCCCATAGAATCGCGATTGCCATGGCCTCCGTTTGTTTCTACTTTCACGTGCACCAGCCCTTCCGGCTGAGGCGCTACAGCATTTTCGACAAGAGCCGCGCCTATTTCGACGATCACAAGAATCGCGAGATCCTGAACAAGGTGGCCGGCAAGTGCTATCTGCCCGCCAACCGCATCATTCTGGACCTGATCCGGCGCTTCGACGGGCGCTTCCGCGTTTCGTACTCGATCACCGGCGTCATCCTGGAGCAGTTCGAAACCTGGGCGCCGCAGGTGCTCGATTCATTCCGCGACCTGGTCAGCACCGGCTGCGTCGAGCTGGTGGCCGAGACCTATTACCACTCGCTGGCCTTCCTGTACTCGCGACAGGAATTCGCCGAGCAGGTTGACCTGCATCGCGCGCGGCTGCGCGCGACCTTCGGGCAGGACGCGCGCGCCTTCCGCAACACCGAGTTGATCTACAACAACGACGTGGCGCATTTCGTCGCCCAGATGGGCTTCAAGACCGCGCTGTGCGAGGGCGTCGATCGGCTGCTGGGCCATCGCAGCCCGGCCTTCACCTATTCCGCGCCCAAGTGTCCGGGCCTGGTGCTGCTGCTGAAGAACTATCGCCTCAGCGACGACATCGCCTTCCGCTTCGGCAACCAGGGCTGGGCCGAGTGGCCGCTGACGGCCGACAAGTTCGCCGCCTGGGTCAACGACGTGAATGGCAACGGCTACGTCGTCAATCTCTTCATGGACTACGAGACGCTCGGCGAGCACCAGTGGGCGCATACCGGTATCTTCGAGTTCCTCGATCACTTGCCGGCCAAGGTGCTGGCCTATCGCGACAATGACTTTCTGACCGTTTCCGAAGCTGCCAAGCGCTATCCGCCTTCGGGCGAATACGACGTACCCCATCTGATTAGCTGGGCCGATACGGAGCGCGACCTGTCGGCCTGGCTGGGCAACGCCATGCAGTCCAACGCGCTCCACGAAATTTACCAGTTGGAAGGCGCGGTGAAGGCCGCGGGCGATCCGGAACTGCTGCACGACTGGCGCAAGCTGCAGACCTCGGATCACTTTTACTACATGTGCACCAAGTGGTTCGCCGACGGCGACGTGCACAAATACTTTAATCCATACGAATCGCCCTACGACTCCTACATCAACTACATGAACGTGCTCGACAACCTGCGCAGCCGGCTGGGCGGAAAAGCACCGGCCGCTTCGCGCCTCGCCGCCGTGCCCGTCTAGCGAGCCTCCGGGTTCATCCCGGCGGTATGGCCCGCCGCCCCGACCGACCTGGTCGAAGTCGCGAACGTCTAGCGAGCCTCCGGGTTCATCCCGGCGGTATGGCGGCAACCGTCTTGCCGCCACTTTTGTGCTATACGGCGGGGATGAAGGGGACCCCAACCGCGATGCGTCGCGGTTGGGGTCCCCGCCCCGCCGCTCGCCGCCGGCACGCGCGTCACCGTCACGTCGCGCGATCTTCGCGCCATAACCACTTGAGCCATTTGAGGTTATCTCCGTTCGCGATTTCATCGGACACCTGGGGGAACCCCGTGGGACACGCCGGCTCTGAACTCTGAACTCCGAACCCTGTCCCTGACCCCTGAACCGCTGAAAACTGAAAACTGAAAACTGAACACGCCCTTGGTGGCACTGAAAATGCCTATCCAACGCCCGATTAGTTCAAGGGCCTGCGCGGGGCGGGCCGATAGGGTTCTAAGCGCTCGCGGCCGTGGCAGCTTGGCGGCAGTGGTTCTGTCCCTCTTTCGCGACGAATTTTGGAACTTGCGTATTGACTTGC
Source organism: Phycisphaerae bacterium (assembly GCA_036505095.1). Classification (GTDB taxonomy): domain Bacteria; phylum Planctomycetota; class Phycisphaerae; order UBA1845; family UBA1845; genus DASXUA01. Next base: position 684 of record DASXUA010000327.1, on the reverse strand, counting down.
ATTCCGCAATCTCTACAATTCGCGCGTTGTAAGGGAGAACGCTGCCCCGCCGGATGTTCGCGGGACGGCGCGGATGAGAAGCACGGAGGCGGGTCGGACGGGTCCAAAGGCGCGTGACCCCCCGGCCAACGCCACCAATTCCTTGGAACGAAGTTTCGTCATCGGACTCGCGCGACGGTGCGGTAAGCGCCCGTAAGGGCTGCTGGTTTTGCGGAGTCAACGACACAGCGTGTCACACGGACAACGCCCAGTTTTTCACATTGGAGGACACTCATAATGGAACGCTCAACTCAAGGTAGTAAGAGAACACAGCGCACCCGCGCGGCGATGGTCGGCTTGCGGCGCGCGGGGGTCTTCACCGCTGTGCTGGGGCTTCTGACGGTCGTCGGCTGCCCCATGCCGCCCAGGCCCACCGGAAACAACCGCAACGCCCGGAATGCGGTTAATGCCAACAACCGCAACGGCGTGAACGCGAACAACCGCAATGGCGTCAATGCCGTTAATGGCGTGAATGCGGTCAACGCCGTAAATGCGGTTAACGCCGTAAACGCCGTGAACGCGGTGAACGCCGTAAACGCGGTTAACGCCGTAAACGCGGTCAACGCTGTGAACGCGGTTAACGCTGTTAACGGCAACAACGCCAACATCAACATGAACGCGCCGATAGCGTGCGCGCCGCAGAGC